>CAUBUJ010000150.1 GCA_958439155.1 uncultured Veillonellaceae bacterium | reverse complement strand
AGCGGAGCGAGTTGCGCGAAGGCCAGTGACCAGCCCTATATTTCAGGCCAGGTCTACTGGGCGGCGGTTTTCTTTCGCCTGTGCCCTTCAGGGTATTGGTTCGTTTCTTTCTTTGTCCGGACAAAGAATACTCGCTAAAACCGTGCAAGTACAGGCGAAATGAACTTCCCCCAATGGAATCCATTGGAAAAAGAAAATCATGGGTGGAATGACCATGGACTCATATACCTAATATGGGTCCATGTGGAGAAGCCCGCCCGGCGCATGAGGGCCTATCAAATTTTCCGCCGAAGGCGGCACCACCCCTCTGCGCTTTGCGCTTTGTACTCTGCGCCTTGCCTCTATGGCGCAGTCACGTCCCTGTACGCCTTGACAGTAAAAGCCAATAAAAAAAAATGCAGCCCAAGGCGTCAGCTGCATCTTTTTTATTGAGTGATTTCGCCGGATTAAGCGAGCGGTACCCACTTGCCGTCTTTGATTTCGAGGACGGTCAGGTCCATCTTCGGATCGCGGTGATCATCGAATTCGAATTTGCCGGTAGCACCTTCGAAGCCTTTGATCTTGGCGAGGGTATCACGGAATTTCTTCCGGTCTGTGGTGGTGCCGGACTGTTCTACTGCTTCATGGATGGTGTACATCGCATCATATGCCTGGGCAGCAAACTGATCCGGTTCATGGTTGTACTTGGCTACATACGCTTTACGGAAGTTCTGGGCTTTTTCGGTCTGGCGGTTCGGATCCCACGGAGTGGCTACGAGTGTGCCGTCAGCTGCAGCGCCGGCCTGTTTGATGTATTCCGGGCTGTTGAAGCCGTTGTTGCCGATGATGGGCTGGTTCATTCCCATTTCACGAGCTTTCTTGGCGATGAGCGCGCCTTCCTGATAGAGGCCTGCTACAGCGATGACGTCCGGATTGGCCTGCTGGATTTTGGTGAGCTGTGCGGAGAAGTCTGTATCCTTATCAGCAAAGGTTTCGTCTGCGACCACTTCGAGGCCCATCTTCTTCAGGTTTTCCAGGTAAATCTGGTGTTCGCCCACCATCTGGTCATTGTTGTTGGAGTAGAGAATAGCGACTTTCTTGAAGCCCAGCTTCTTCTGTGCTTTTTCCAGGGTCTGAGGAATGGCGAGCTTGCCGGGGATAGCGTTTCTGAAGATGTAGTCGCCGATGTTGGTCACATCCGGGCCGGTGCCGCCGGTGGTGAAGGATACGACTTTGGACTGCTGGGCGATCGGGCCTGCAGCCATCACTTCACCAGTGGTCATCGGGCCTTCGATAGCAAGGACTTTATCCTGTTCGATGGCTTTCTTCATCGCGTTGATGGCTTCGTTCTTCACGAGCTTGGTGTCGTAGGTGACGAGGTCAATTTTGACCTTGGTGTTCGGATTCTTGTTGATTTCTTCAACCGCGAGATCCACGCCTTCCTTCATGGCCTGGCCGTAAGCGGCGCCAGGGCCGGTGTAAGCGGTGATGAAGCCGATCTTCGCGCTTCCCCCTGCGGGAGCGGAGCTGCCTGCTGCTTTCTTATCTCCGCCGCATCCTGCGAATGCCCCTGCGAGCATCATAGCCGCTGCTGCAGCTGCCATAGCTTTTGTCCATTTTTTCATGATGATCCCTCTTTCTTGACCATAACGGCCATACTATTTCTTTCCCAATTATGAGCAAACAAAACGCCTCTGTCTCCAGTATCCCGGAGACAGAGGCGACAATCGCGGTACCACTCTGTTTTATCACTCAGTAAGCCCAACTCATGGAGGAATGGAAATAAAAAAGGCCTACCCTCAGCGCTTGCTGAAGATAGGGGCGTCTATGACGCGGTACCACCCTACATTGTACTTGGGCTCTATTCGTAACGTGAATTCCCGCTGCCTCTTACTTGGTTCAGAGTCAGTGCTCTCGAGTGATTGCTTTCATGGTTCCCCTCCGGCTTGCACCACCCGCCGGCTCTCTGCTGGGGCTTTTTCATGACTGCCCGTCTCGTTCATCGCATGTGTTCGTTTGTTTGATTGGTTGATGTTGTTATTGTACTCAAGGGCCCTTTCCATGTCAAGATATTTCTCCATTGAAGCATAGCTTGTATGATGCATCAGCCATAGCTTTTATGCATGGCAGGCGGCAAAAGAAAAAGATCCGCGCAGGACCTTTTTCTTTATTCTTATTCTTTCTCCATGGCCGCTTCTTTCACCATCTGGTAAGCATCCATGAAAGGAATGCCCTGAGATTTGGCGATGGCCCGGACAGTTTCGTATTCCGGGTAGTATTTCACCGTGCCCCCGGCGGCGCAGCATTTCACCTGAGCTTCCCCAAAGGGCGTAGCCACGGTGATTTCTTCTCTTGGAAGAATGGTACGGTGTACGGGGAGTTCCCGAATGCCGATGGTGGTGGTTTCTTCGAAAATGATGCTCTTCATCGCTTCTTTGTCCTCACCGTCGCAGATGACGGTAAGTTCCCAGGCGGGACGGTTCTTTTTCATATACACCGGACTGTAATGGGCGTCTCTGGCACCGGCTTCCATGAGCCGTTCCAGTACATAGCCAAGGGCTTCTCCGGTAGAGTCGTCAATGTCTGTTTGAAGGAGGACCACATCATCTTCCCGGCCGTCTTCTTCCGGGTCGATGATCATGGCCCGGAGGAAACCAGGACGCTCTGTATAGGTCCGCTTCCCCGCGCCAAGACCGGTCTGGACGATGCGGAAATGAGCCGGCAGGGTCTGGGAGGTCATGAGCGCCGCCGCAATAGCCGCGCCGGTAGGGGTCACAAATTCTCCGTCTACGTTCATGATTTCAAGGGGCAGGCCATACTGCTCGGCGATATTGATGGTCGCCGGTACCGGTACAGGGAGAATCCCATGCTGGCAGCGCACGGTGCCCCGCCCTTCGGAAAGGCTCGGAATAATCACGTCGGTGATGCCCAGGCTGTCAAAGCATACCGCGGCGGCAATGATATCCACAATGGAGTCGATGGCACCCACTTCATGGAAATGGACTTCTTCGATAGGCAGATGATGGGCTTTTGACTCCGCTTCCGCCACGATGAGGAAAATCTGGTTGGCCAGGAGTTTGGCCCGGTCGGTCATGTCCGCTCCGTCAATGATGGCCTGCACGTCGGCCAGATGGCGGTGTTCATGGTGGTGATGGCCATGGTCATGAGTGTGGGCATGATCATGAGTATGATTTTCTTCCGGGACTACTGCTTCCTCTGCCTCTTCGTGATGATGATGGTGATGGTGGCCATGATGAGCTTCTTCATCCCCGCTGTGACAGTGCACATGGATATTCTCAGGATGGCGGAGAATATCTTCCATATCGTCATGGCTGTGGCAGTCCTCCCCCGCGCCCTGCTGGCAGTACCGGCAGACCTCGCCAGGATCGGCAGACTGGGCAGGCTCCTTTCCGTAGAGATAAGCCATGTCATGATCGTGATTTTCATGGGCCGCGTCAAGGATGACATTGAAATCGGCGCAGTCGATGCCGCATTTCTGAACACGGCGGATCTCCACCTGGAATCCGTCGGCCTGAATGGAATCGATCGCCCTGGTGAGCGCGTCCAGATCCGCTCCAAGGTCAATCATGGCACCGGTAAACATATCCCCGCTGATCCCGGAGGTCCCTTCAATATAGAGTACTTTTTTGTCCATCAGTCTTTTTCTCCTTCTGCGAGACGGTTGATCTGCGTCGCCACATAGCCCGCCCCGAATCCATTATCTATATTCACTACGGTAATGCCATTGGCGCAGGAATTGAGCATCGTAAGAAGCGCCGCCAGGCCGTGAAAACTTGCGCCGTACCCCACCGACGTAGGGACAGCGATCACCGGATGGCGCACGAGTCCGCCGATGACGCTGGCAAGCGCCCCTTCCATGCCGGCTACGGCAATGACGCAGTTCGCCTGGGCGATGAGATCTTCCTTCGACAGGAGCCGGTGAATGCCGGATACGCCCACATCATAAATGCGGTCTACTGCCGTGCCGAAAAATTCCGCGGTCTGCGCCGCCTCTTCCGCCACGGGGATATCCGAAGTGCCTGCGGTGCACACCGCGACCCGGCCGATCCGCTTTTTCCCAGGCTTTTCCTGCTTCAGGATCCGGGAAATGGGGTCATAGGAAATATGGGGAAGCGTTTTCCTCACCAGCTCATACTGCGCCGGAGACGCCCGTGTGCCGAAAACTTCGCCATTGGCTTCATAGAGTTTCTCAAATATGGCTGCCAGATACGCGTCAGGTTTCCCGGCGCAGAAAATGACCTCTTCGAAGCCGGAACGGGCTTTCCGTCCGGTATCGAGCTTGGCATAGCCCAATTCGTGGTACATCTTTTCTTTCCGCTTCTCTTCGAAGTAGGATGTCCCTTCTTCGACGGTCATCTCTCCCGCGCGGATCTTACACAGCAGCTCTTTGATTTCCATAGAGGGCCCTCATCCCTTATTTTTTCTTCAGCACTTCATCCATGGATCCCATGCGGTATCCC
>CAUBUJ010000149.1 GCA_958439155.1 uncultured Veillonellaceae bacterium | reverse complement strand
ATATAGTGCATTGTAACATAGTTGCGCCGTGAAATACAGAGAAAAGAAATAAAGATAAAAGGAATGCCCCCTATGCGCCGGCTGCGGAAAAGAACGTGCCGCCGTTCTGTCCATTCTCTTGCTGTTCCCCAAAGGGGTCTCTCCATGTTTCTTTTTGACTTATATCCCATCTCTATGCTTGAATTAGATTTTATAGTAAAATAAATAGATAGAAGGAATCGTTCGGAATTTCTTTCTTGGAAGGTACCCTGCGAAGGTATCTGGTAGTCCATCGATTGGGGGGATGTAACTTTGAATTTAATTTTCGCAGCAATCGTTACCATCTGGGCCGGGTGGCTCATTATCAAGCGGTACAAGGCGCAGACAGTGCTTTTCATGGCCGGGGGGATTCTCCTCGCCGGGTCCATGGTGATGGGATGGGGCAGTGTGATGCCTGCCGGCAAAAGTACGGGTATGTGGAGCTTTGATCTTTTTGAACTGATCCGTTCTCTTTTCTCCAACCGCCTCGCCGGCCTGGGCCTCAACATTATGGCTGTCGGCGGCTTTGCCCGGTACATGGATAAGATCGGCGCCAGCAGCGCCCTGGTGAATCTCACCATTTCTCCTCTCATGCGTCTCAAATCGCCGTACATCGTGATGAGCGCCTGCTGGGTCATCGGGATGTTCCTGGGCCTTGCCATCAACAGTGCTTCCGGCCTGGCGATGCTCCTCATGGTGACCATGTTCCCCATTCTAGTGGCGCTCGGGGTGTCCCGCATTTCCGCGACCGCTGCCATCGCGACGACGCTGTGCCTCGACTGGAGCCCGTCTGATACGGGGACCATCCTGGCGGCGGAAATTTCCGGATTTGACCCGGTGGTGTACTGGCATACTTTCCAGATTCCTATCGCCTGCCTGGTCATCCCGGTAGTGGCTGTAGTGCATTACTTCACCCAGAAGATCATGGATAAACGGGACGGCCACGTGGTGCGCGCCATGAGTTCTGATGAAGTGGAAGTCCACGCTGAGACGGATGATGAAAAGAAAGCGATGACCGATCATCCGCCGCTTTTCTTCGCCATTCTTCCTGTGATTCCTCTCGCGCTCATTCTGATTTTCTCGCCTCTCTGCATCACCACGGTGAAAATGAATATTATCATGGCCATGTTTATCGGCACCACCATCGGCATGATCGCCCAGCTTATCCGTACGCACAATCCGAAACAGGTCTGCGCGGATCTGCAGATTTTCTTTGACGGTATGGGCCGGCAGCTGGCCAATGTGATTACCATCATCATTGCCGGTGAATTTTTCGCCCGGGGCCTCACCGTAACCGGCTCCATCGACGCCATGATCAGCGGCGCCCAGCATACGGGCTTTGGCGCGGCGGGACTCACCCTCGTGATGATCGCCATCATCGCGGCGTGCTCCATCATTATGGGCAGCGGCAACGCGCCATTCTTCGCTTTTGCCAACTTGGTGCCGGAAATCGCCAAGCAGACCGGCGTGCAGGCCGCTTTCATGATCCTGCCGATGCACCTCATCGCCAGCTCTGCCCGGGCCATTTCGCCCATCACCGGCGTTATCATCGTCGCGTCCGGCATGGCCGGCATCAGCCCCTTTGATCTGGTGAAACGCACCGCCATTCCTATGGCTGTGTCCTGCGTCCTCATTGTAGTGGGCAATTTCCTCTTCTTCATGTAATCCTTTTTCCCCTTCGGGAGATGAAAGGAGGCGCTTATGACTGCGGTATGTACAGTACTGGTCATTCTGGGCGCCTCCTTTTTGATTGTAAAAAAATACAAAGCCCAGGCGGTGCTCATTGGCGCAGGGTTTCTTCTCTTCACCGCGGCCTGTCTCTCCGGAAGCGGCTCCATCCTTCCGGAAGCGCAGGCCACCGGTTTCTGGGTGACTGACCTTTTTGAAAGGCTGTCGCACCTCGCTTCGCAGCGGATCCCCTCGATGGGACTCAATATTATGGCTGTCGGCGGCTTTGCCCATTACATGGACGTGATCGGCGCGAGCCGCGCCCTAATCCGCCTCACCATGCCCCTCCTCCGGCGATTCCGCTCGCCCTATGTGGTGATGAGTCTTGCCTGGGGAATGTCCATGTTTCTCGGCCTTGCCATCAGCAGCGCCTCCGGCCTTGCGATGCTCCTCATGGTAACAGTCTATCCCATTCTCGTTTCCATCGGGGTCTCCCGCATTTCCGCTGCCGCGGTGATCGCCACCTCCCTCTGTCTCGACTGGAGCCCGGCAGACGCTATGACGGTCTATGCGGCAGACCTGGCCGGTATGGACCCTGTCACCTACTGGCATTCTTTCCTGGCGCCGGTGGTGGTCACTTTGATTCCCATTCTGGCGCTCGTCCAGTACGCTGTGCAGAAAACGATGGACCGCCGCGACGGCCATGAAATCGTCATCCGGGACCGGGAGGAAATTATGCTCCATCTGGCGCCTTCCCGGGAAGAGGGCCCCCATCACCGCCATCCGCCGCTCTTTTTTGCCATCCTCCCTGTGCTGCCCCTCGTACTGGTCCTTTCTTTTTCTTCCATCGGTTTCTCCCATGTGCGGATGAATCTGCCCGCCGCTATTGGCGTCGCTCTCTTTGTCTCCATGATTCTCCACTGGATCGTTTCCAAAGACGGGCGGAAAGCGGCGGACCACATTCAGGATTTCTTCGACGGCATGGGGCGGCAGATGGCCCATGTAATGACCATCATCATCGCAGGGGAATTTTTTGCTGCCGGCCTTTCTGCCACAGGCATTCTGGAGATACTCCTCGAAGCAGCAGCCCGCGCGGAAGGCAGGACCTTTCTCCTGACCGCGCCGTCCCTTCTGGCCGCGGCAGGAAGCGTCCTCATGGGAAGCGGAAACGCGGCGTTTTTCTCTTTCGCCTCCCTCGTGCCGGATCTGGCAGCCGCTGCAGGCCTGGATCCGGTATACATGATCCTTCCTATGAATCTCATTGTCGGCTCCGCCCGGGCGCTGTCTCCCATTACGGGAGTGGTGGTGGTCGTATCCGGCATGGCCGGCGTCAGTCCCTTTGAACTGGTGAAGCGCACTGCCATCCCCATGGCCGCGTCGTGCCTTCTTGTCCTGGCGAGCCCCTTCGTTTTGCTGTTTCTCCGCATCACGTCGTAAAAGGGCAATACAAAAAGCGTCCGCTCTCAATGGAGTGAACGCTTTTATTGGTTATAAGGGAAATCAGTGGTTCCGTTCTGCCAGAATTTTTTCCGCTGCCCCGAGAACCGCGAGGACTGCGTGCTCGAAGGTGAGGCTTCCCTGGAGGTACATGGTGTACGGCGGGCGCACCGGACCGTCGGCAGAAATTTCAATGGTCGATCCCTGGACGAAGGTACCTGCTGCCATGAGGATGGGATCCGTATAACCCGGCATGGGGCCCGGAATGGGTCGCGCGTTGGAATCCACCGGAGACCAGCTCTGGAGGGCCTCCGCGAAGAGGCACATATTCTTTTCCGATCCAAGCTCAATGGCGGTGATAAGATCGCTCCGGAGATGGCCCGGCGCGGGGGACACGCGGCATCCGATCTTCGTAAAGACCATGGAAGCATATTCCGCGCCCATCACAGCCTGGCAGGTCACGTGCGGCGCGAGGAAAAGACCCTGGAAGAAGGGGCGGTAGCTTGCGGCGTACGATCCCATTTCCGCGCCGAGCCCTGGGGCGGTGAGCTCCTGGGCGCACCGGTCCACCAGGTCCGCCTTGCCGCAGATATAGCCGCCGGTAGGCGCCATGCCGCCGCCGGCATTTTTTATGAGGGACCCGGCGGTAACGTCCGCGCCGAGCTCGATTGGTTCTTCCCGGGCGGTAAATTCGCCGTAGCAGTTGTCCACAAAGCAGAGGGCCTTCGGATTTTTCTCTTTCACCGCATGGATAATAGCGCGGATATCTTCCGGGAAGAGCGCCTTCCGGTCCATGTAGCCCCGGGAGCGCTGGATGAGAACCAGTTTTGTATGCTCGTCTACGGCCTCCCGGATCGCCGCAAGATCATAGGTATCTCCCGCAAGGGGCGCTTCTTTGTAGTGAACGCCGCGGCTCTTCAGATTGTGCGGAGCATCGCCGGAAATGCCGATGACGCTCTGCATCGTGTCGTAAGGAGCGCCCACCGCAGAGAGAAGGGTATCTCCCGGATCGAGGAGCGCCAGAAGGACTGTAGCAAGGGCATGGGTGCCGGAGACAAACTGGGGCCGCACGAGGGCCGCTTCCGCATGGAACACGTCCGCCCAGATTTCTTCCAGCTTCTCCCTTCCCGGATCGCCGTAGCCGTAGCCGTTGGACGGGGCGAAATGAAAAGCAGACAACTCATGCCTGCGGAACGCAGCGAGGACTTTTTCCGTATTAAAAAGAGAAATGGATTCCATTTCTTTAAATACAGGAGCCAGTTCTTCCCGGGCTTCCTGATCAATTTTTCTTAATTCTTCTGTCATAATATCTCCTATATATTGCAAAGCAAATGTTGGATATAGCGGCAGCCGCTGCCTCTTACCGGTTGTCTACGGTGTC
>CAUBUJ010000148.1 GCA_958439155.1 uncultured Veillonellaceae bacterium | reverse complement strand
TCATTGATGGTGACCAGCATTTCCGGCGCGGCCAGGTTGCAGAAGGTGAGGTACTTGGTGACTTCGTACATTTTCCGGTCCCGCATGGCGGTGGTGCCGGAGATCTGGCCGTCGATGGTGCCGCGCTGTACTGCGACGTAGACTTCGCCGGCGCCCATGGTGACAGGGGAGGCGCCGAGGGCTTTCAGCGTTTCCGAAGAGTACTTGTCATAGCCCCGCATTTTGAGGCCTGCCATATCCGCCGGGGTCTTCACTTCTTTCACGTTGTTGGCGAAATGAACTGTGCCGTAGTCGACCCATACGAGGGGACGCACGCCTTTTTTCAGGAGCTCGCCGCCCAGCTTGTCTCCGAGGCCGCTGTCGATGGCTTTGCCTTCCGCTTCATAGGTGGGGAAGAGGAAGGGCAGGTTGAATACGTCCATGGTGGGGACCACGCTCGCCCAGCGGCCGGTGGAATTGAGGCCCATGTCGACGCCGCCGCTCATGACAGCGTCGTTCATGTTTTTATCGTTGAAGAGCTGGCCTGCAGGGTAGATCGTGATTTCTACAGAGCCGTTGGTTTTGTCCGCCACTTTCTGCTTGAGGCTTTCCATTTCTTTTACGAGAGGGTGGCTTGCGGGAAGGGCGGTCGCCATTTTGAGCTGCACCTTGCCGCCGGCAGCGGGCTTGTCTCCAGAGCCGCCGCATCCTGCGAGGGTAAAAGCCGCGGTGAGAAGGGCGGCGCCGAGCATTGCTTTTTTCCAGTTGTTCATCATAAGGTCTCCTTTGCTTTTGCAGTCCCGGATGTCCCGGGAAAATGTATGAGTACGCAGGGACCGTAGAGAAAATGAAAGCGCCCCTGCCAGCCGTATGACTGACAGGGGCGTGTCCGCGGTACCACCCTGTATTGTACTTGGATCGTCATCATGAGGGGAGAGCGGCCGCTTCCATAAGAAAACCCCTGCCGGCGATAACCGGCAGGGGCGTAGTGACGCGGTGCCACCCTGCATTTATGACTTGGTTCCTGTAACGGAGGAATGCGTCTTTTCTTACTCTGTTCAGAAAAGAAAGCTCCAGAGTGATTTAGAAGGAGAGGTATGCTGCCGTTTTTCACCGCCCAACGGCTCTCTGAAGCGTCTGTCTCTTTCCGCTCTCTGTCATCGCTTGGAAATATGTTACGTAGTGTAACAGCCTGTGCCGGTTCTGTCAAGGAAATTTTTGGATGACCTGCTTTTCCCCGGAGAAGGCGCATAGGCGGTTTTTATTTCCCGAGAAGAATGTCAATGTAGCGGAAGAGGCTTTCTTCGCTGGTGTCGCTTTCGAGGAAGAAACCTGCCTTATTGGTTTCCAGGATAATGGGAAATTCAATGGCCGAAAAGAGCTGCATGCTCTTGAGCTCGATGTCTTTTTTGTCGGTGAGGCCCGTCATTTCCGCTACGTTTTTCATGAATTTCGCCCAGCACTGGTCGTAGAGAAGGGTGAGGTAGACGAAGTAGGTGTCCTGCGCGTCGGACCGGGTGGGACGGGAAATGGACCGGAAGAGGGCGGGGTGCTGCCTGGCGAGGCGGAAGTAGGCCGCCATGTACCGCCGGAGCCGTTCTTTGGCGGGGACTCTCGTGTCGTCCAGGTAGGCCACGATGGTTTCAAAATTGCCCATCATGTAGTCCAGAGCCAAGCCCACCAGTTCTTCTTTGGATCCGAAGTAGTACCGTACGGAGGCGATATTCACGTGTGCTTCCGAGGCGATGCGCCGCACGGTAGCTTCCCGGAATCCCTGCTCCCGGAGAATCCGTGCCGTCGTTTCGATCATGCGCTGCCGGATCCGTTCGCCTTTGATGGTCAGTTTTTTGTCAGTCATAGATCCTCCTTGGAATGGATAGTGCCGTCGTGCTGTACAAAGGGATGGTTATTTTTCATAGAAGCCGGGAATTCCATTGTCTTTTTGGGCCGCTGCCATGCCTTCCGTCAGGTGGGGAAAGGCAGGGGAGGCGGCCCGGTCTGTGAGGGCATTCATCATGAGTTTGAGCCGGTTTACCTGGTTCACCCGGCTCACGCTTGCGTCACAGTCAAGGGAGAGGAAAAGCGCTTCCGGATAGGAACTGCGCAGTTTGTGGATCATCCCTTCTCCGGTGATGTGGTTCGGCAGGCACGCGAAGGGCTGGAGGCAGATGATGCCGCCGGCGCCGCACGCGAGAAGGTCGATCATGTCTGCGGTGAGGAACCATCCTTCGCCGGCGCGGTGCCCGAGAGAGAGGAAATGCGCCGCCCGGCGGGCCATGGTCTCGATGGGGGTCACCGGATGGAAGCGGCGGGATTTTTCCACCGCTTCTTCATAGGGCTTCCGGTACCATTCGAGAACGTGCCGGGCGAAACTGTCCCGGATGTCCCGGGTCATGGAGCCGCCCAGGTATTTCCGCTGGAATTTGCTGTCCAGCATGCTGTAGAGGAAGAAATCCACAATGCCGCTGGCTTCTGCTTCCCCGCCGTTTTCTTCAATGGCGCGGACAATGTCATTGCTGGCCACAGGGCTGAATTTCACATAGATTTCCCCGACGATGCCGATCCGCGGACGGCGGGGCCCATCCGTGAGGGGCAGGTGATCGAAATCGGAAATGATATGGCTGAGATTTTCTTTGTACTGGTGGAAGCTGTGTTTCCCGAGAAGGGCGTCACGGCACCGTTTCTGCCATACCGAGAGAAGGCGCTCCGCGCTGCCCGGCTCTTTTTCGTAGGGCCGGGTCCGGTAGAGGCACTGCATGAGGGCGTCGCCGTAGACAGCGGCCATGATGAGGCGTTCCGCGAAGGGCAGGGTGATGGAGAAGCCCGGCTGCGGCGAGAGGCCTTCCGTATTGGCGGAAAGGACGGGAATCTGTTCATATCCCGCTTCAGCGAGCGCCCGTTTCAGGAGGGCGATGTAATTGGACGCCCGGCAGGCGCCGCCTGTCTGGGAGAGCATCACTGCTGTATGGGTGAGGTCATATTTTCCCGACTGGAGGGCCCGCATGAGGGTGCCGATGGTAATGATTGCCGGGTAGCACGCGTCATTGTTCACGAGGGAGAGGCCCGTGTCAATGTCGGACCGGTCCGGGGTGAGCACTTTCAGATGGTACCCGCAGGCCTGCCCGGCCGCTTCGATGAGGGGGAAATGAATGGGCGACATTTCCGGTACGAGGATGGTGTAGTCTTTTTTCATTTCCTTCAGGAAGGGCGCTTCTTTGGGCGGCGCGCTTTCCGGGGCGGCCGCTTTTCCTTTCCGCTCTTCCACGGCCGCTTTCAGGGAACGGAGACGGATCCGCACCGCCCCAAGGTTCAGCCCTTCGTCGATTTTGAGAGACGTATAGAGGCGGCTCTTTCCTGTAAGGATTTCCTGCACCTGGTCGGTGACCACCGCGTCCAGGCCGCAGCCGAAGGAATTGAGCTCCACCAGTTCCAGTTCAGGATGGCGGGTCACGTATTCCGCCGCTTTGTAGAGGCGGCCGTGCCAGGTCCACTGGTTCAGCACGCGGAGCGGCGGGAGCTTCCCCAGCATGGCGATGCCGTCTTCCGAGAGGACAGCCATGCCCAGCTGGTTCACCAGGTCGGGAATGCCGTGATTGGCCGCAGGATCTACATGGTAGGGCCGGCCGGCGAGAACGATGCCGGTGAGGTGATTCTTTTTGATTTCTCCTAAAATCCGCTTTGTTTCTGCGAGAAGATCGGCTTTGTAATGGGCTTCTTCCTTTTCCGCCGCGGCAATGGCCGCTTTGATCTCGCCTTTTCCGATGGAGAAGGGCGAAAGCGCTTCATGGAGCCGCCCGGCGAGGGCCGATGGATTGTGGAGGGGCAGGAAAGGATGGAGGTAGGAAATGCCTTTTTCCTGGAAAATTTCTTCCATATTGGCGGCGATGGTCTCCGGATAAGACGTGACCATGGGGCAGAGGAAATTGTTTTCGTCCCCTTCGTCAGCGCCGCGGTCTACGCAGGGATACCAGATGACCGGCGTCTTCCGCTGTATGAGGTCCCATACATGGGCGTGGACGAGTTTTACCGGGTAGCATTCCGAATAGGACGGAATGGTTTCCATGGCGCCCATGGGGATTTCCCGGATATTTCCATTGGAGAGAATGACCCGGAAGCCCAGATGGGTGAAGAAGGTGAACCAGTAAGGATAATCTTCGTACATGGAAAGTGCCCGGGGGATGCCGATGACGCCGCGGGATGCTTTCCCGGGAGAGAGGGGCCGGTACGAGAAGAGCCGGTCATATTTCCACCGGTAAATATTGGGATACCTGGACGGCGCCGCCGGCTTTCCTGTGAGGGCGAGGGATTCCCCTTTTTCGCAGCGGTTCCCTGAGACGAAGGCCCGCCCGTCGGAGAAACGGGTCACCGTGACGAGGCAGTGGTTGCCGCAGCCTGGGCAGCGGTGCACGTCGGTCTTCATAGAGAGGGCCGCCAATTCTTCCGGCGTTGCAAGAGAAGAATGATGGCCTGCAGGGCATCGCTCCTTCGCGATGAGGGCGATGCCGTAGGCGCCCATGAGACCGGCAATATTGGGGCGTACC
>CAUBUJ010000147.1 GCA_958439155.1 uncultured Veillonellaceae bacterium | reverse complement strand
ATTTCCCCCAGGAGGTGTCATATGGAATTCCGTGTGCTTCAGTATTTTTTGACCGTTGCCCAGGAGGAGAGTATTTCCCGGGCGGCGGAGGTGCTGCATGTGACGCAGCCTACTTTGTCGCGGCAGATTGCCCAGCTGGAGGAGGAGCTGGGGGCTGAGCTTTTCATCCGTGGGAAGAAAACGGTACTCACCGAGGCGGGGATGATGCTCCGGGAGAAGGCGGAGGAGGTGACGTTCCTCATGGATGGGATTCAGATGGATTTCCAGTCGCGCCGT
The DNA here is from genome assembly GCA_958439155.1 of uncultured Veillonellaceae bacterium. GTDB lineage: Bacteria > Bacillota > Negativicutes > Veillonellales > Dialisteraceae > UBA1822. The sequence continues at coordinate 4,252 of CAUBUJ010000147.1, read as the reverse complement.
GATCTTTCCGGGGTGATTCATATCGGAGGCGGCGTGTATGCCGGGAGCCGGGCGCTGCTTGCGCGGGTCGGGGCGTTTTGCCAGCGGTATCCGAAGGTGCGTCTCGATGTGTATACAGGAAGCGCCGACCTTTTGAAGGAACGCCTCGATCATGGGCTGCTCGATTTCGCCGTGCTCCAGGAACCGATCGACATTGGGAGCTATGACTATCTCCGCCTTCCGGAGAAGGACCGGTGGGGAATTGTCACAGCTGCCGGCGGCGATCTGGCAGGGAAGGAAACGGTCACAGAGGAGGAAATCCGCCGGCTGCGGCTCATTGCGAGCCGGCGCGCTTCTGTGATGGGAGAGTTCAATAATTGGGCGAAAGGCGGACCGATCCAGCCTTTTATGACGGTGAATCTGGTGGATAATGCGTTCCCTCTCGTGGAAAGCGGCTTTGCGTCGATGCTGACCATAGAAGTAGTCACCGCGTATATCGATCCGGCACGGTTCCGTTTCATTCCTCTGGCGCCGGAGCTCACCACGACGACGGTGCTCGCCTGGAAGAAGCTGAGCCCCGTTTTCGGGCCGTCCCGGGAGTTTTTGAAATATGTCCGGTCCTGCCTTGGATCGAAGGAAGGCGCGGGCCGGTAAAAAGCGTGCCCAGCCCATTTCCGTTCCATACGCGGCGCGCATAGATGCAGATAAAATATAAGCATTGGAAGTCTTTTCAGAGAATTTTTATACTACAAGTATCAAAGGGATGCTTGTAGTTTTTTTATGGAAGGTTTCTATGGAACAAAGAAATCAATGGAGCGGGACACCGCATTTCACGGAAGATGAGATGGGCGCCCTCGAGAAAGCGGGAGCGCTTCGGAAGGACAGGGAAGGCTACGAAGAGGCGGTGGGTCTTGCGGCAGCGCTCCGCCAGTCAGGATTTTCTATGGAGGAAATTTGCCGCTATTTCAAGAGTCCTTCCCGGGCGGGACGGATGGAGGTGCTCAGCAGCCGCCGGTGGAATCTGGTGGAGTCTATGCATGACCTGCAGAGGAAGCTCGGGCGGATCGATTACCTTCTCTTTATGGAGCGTTCCGGGGAAAAATAGGAAAGGCCGGCCCATGCCGGGAAAAAGAGCGGAAAGGAATGGGGACAATGAAGAATAAGAATTTGTGGATCATAGGCGCGCTTGTGGCGGCAGAGTGCGGCGCTTTCTTTTTCGCCGGCGGCGCGGCCCAGTCGGCGCTGGAGTCCTGCCGGGAAGAGAAAGCGGCGGTGATCGACATGGGCCTTTCCGGCATGCGCTATGAGCTTTTGGCTGGAGACAGAAGAATTTCAGCGGAGGTGGTCCGCAGTGAGACCGCCGCGGCGCTCCGGGAGAAGCTTCCCGCGTCATTTACATTCCTCCATGACGGGAACCGTCTCGTGAGCGGCGCCACCATCGGAGCGCTTCCTTTTGGAGAGAGGTCGACTGATTTTCAGAAGGGAGATCTGGTGTATGTACCGTCCAAGGGAAGGCTTGTGATCTTTCTCGAAGACGGTACGGAGCCGACCGGGGCGGTACGTGTCGGCGTGATCGCCGGTACAGAGGTTTGGAACGGGGAAGAGACGGAAGAAATTCAAATCGCCATGGGACGATAAAAGCGGGCGCAAGGGGAGCCTGCAGAAAGGGGAGATCATGAAACGGTGGAAATGGGCGGCAGCGGCCGCCGGGATTTTTGTGCTGGCAGCGGCGGGATATATGGCGCCGTGCATGTTGGAAGCGATGGCGCAGGGCGCGCCGGCTGCGGCGGAGGAGCGGATGGCCTATTTCCATTGGGCGCCCGATTTGGACGCGGTGGCGTATGAATTGGAAATTTATGGAGAGGAGCGGGCCGATCTTTCGCCGGATACGGCAGGGACGGGCGCGCTCTACCGGACGGAGCGTCTCTATACGAACAGCGCTCTCGTGGCGATGGGGGATATTTTGAAGCCTGGGGAGACCTATGAGCGTCTCTGGTGGCGGGTGCGGCCCCTCGATCTGGACAGAGAGCCCATCGGCCCTTTCAGTGAGCTCCAGTCCTACATGCCTTCCGCGGGGAGCTGGCACCAGGTATCGCCGCTTCCCCGGGCCCATTTCAATGGCGCGAAAGGGTCTTCCATTCTGTACCCGGTCTATTCTTTCACGCCCATGGAAAACGCCGCGTCCTATGAAGTGGAAGTGACGTCCCGGGAGCCGGAGAATCCGGGGGGCACTGCTCCCTCCCGGTACCGGGTATTTGCAAAGGTGGTGGAGAACGCCAATCTCTATGACCAGTCGCCGCGGATCGGCACCTACTGGTGGCGGGTGCGAGCCATGGACAGCGAGGGCCGGCCTCTGGGCGGATGGAGTGAAGCTGAGTCCTTCCGCACCGATCCGGCCGATCGGTGGCAGGTGGCGGTCCTCGGAGACAGCATCAGCCACGGCGGGGGCCGCCTGTCCTATGGCCCGGCAGACTGGACCTACAGCTATGCCCATTACCTCAATTTCCCGGCGGTGAATCTGTCGGAAAGCGGCGACACAAGCCGCATGACCGCAGACCGTTTTGAAAAAGACGTGGTGCCTTTTCATCCAGAGTATGTCCTCATCATGACCGGGTCCAACAGTCTTCGCGGAGGAGTCCCAGCCAGTGATGTCATCGCCGATCTGAAGGAGATCCAGCAGAAGGCGCGGGATCATGGGATCACGCCGATCCTGATGACGCTTCCGCCGATCAATCCGGCGAGCATCCGCCGCGCTTTCGACCAGCCCACCGCAGACGACTGGGAGGCGGCTTTCCGGGAAGTGAATACTTTCATCCGGAGCGAACCTTCCATCGATACGGCAGCGGCGTTCCGCCAGTGGGAAGAAATGCCGGAAGAGCTCGCCATGGACGGACTCCACGGAGACTGGCGGGCGAAGGAAATGATGGCCCGCGTCATCAATGAAGAACTGCCCCGTCTCGCGCCGGATCTGAGGACCTTCTGATGTTAGCTGCTGGCTGTTAGCTATTAGCTTTTAGCTGTTAGATCATAGGCAGAAAATGATTGATGGACAGCACCGTCATCTGTCAGCCATGATTAAAGTGTCTTTCCGTTCTCTCTGCCCCTTGACTGAGAGTGGGCTCCAAGCTTTATAATACAAATATAAGGAATATTTTTACAAAGGAGGAAACAATTATGGCAGCATTCCAGCAGGCACCGGTGGTGGGTTCCCGCCGGGTGGCGCCGGGGGAATATACCGGCACCCGGGCGAAGGTGTATTTTACAAGGGCGATTGACGCGGCCCATCTGATCCAGCTGTACCGGCTCATCAATGATGAAATTTATGGAAAAGTCGCCATCAAGCTCCACACCGGCGAGAAGCATGGCCCCAATATTCTGCCGCGGGATATGGTACAAGCATTCCAGGCGCAGGTACCGGAGAGCACCATCGTGGAAACGAACACCCTCTACCAGGGCGACCGGTATACCACGGCGCAGCACCGGGAGACCCTTGCGGTGAATGGGTGGACCTTCTGCGACGTGGATATTCTGGACGAAGAAGGCACGGTGAATCTTCCTGTCCGCGGCGGGAAGCATTTCAAGGAAGTTTCCATGGGCGGCCACATTGTGAATTACGATTCCATGATCGTTCTCACCCATTTCAAAGGCCACGCCATGGGCGGCTTCGGCGGCTCCATGAAAAATATCGCCATCGGCTGCGCAGACGGCCGCATCGGCAAGAGCCAGGTCCATATGGTGGACGTGCACCACCAGCCGGAAGACTGGAACGACTGGCCCGCGAAGGAAGCGCTCATGGAAACCATGGCGGAATCGGCGAAAGCCACCATTGACTACTTCGGCAAGCATATCGTATACCTGAATGTGCTCCGCCGCATGTCGGTCGACTGCGACTGTGCCGGTACTGCCGCAGCGGAACCGACCATCCCCGATATCGGAATCCTCGCGTCCACAGATATCCTCGCCATCGACCAGGCAGCGGCCGACCTGGTCTACAGCCAGGAAGGAAATCATGACCTGGTGGAACGGATCGAAACCCGTCACGGCCTGCACCAGCTGGATTATATGGCAGAGCTCAAGATGGGCAACCCCCAGTATGAATTGATAGAGATGAAATAAGAGCCATCAAAAAAGAACCTCCCACGACGATTGGAGAGGTTCTTTTTTGATGGAAAGGAAACGCCGGACTATGCCTGGAGGACATGGGAAAATCCTTGGAATAAGCATTGGATAGAATGGGATGCTTCTCATAGAATGGGGATACAGGAGGGAGTCA
>CAUBUJ010000146.1 GCA_958439155.1 uncultured Veillonellaceae bacterium | reverse complement strand
TGCTGCCAGCGGCTGCGGCTGTCGATCTCAAAATCCCGGCCGTAGAAATAGAGGCGGGCTTTTTTCGCGTGGGCTTCCTTTTTGATCGTTTTGAGCGGCACCTGCTGCGCCGCAGTAACGACGGGAATCCCCTCTTTGATGATGCCTGCTTTATGGCGGGCAATTTCTTCGATGGTATTTCCCAAGTACTGCATATGGTCCATGGCCACATTGGTAATGACCGAAACCACGGGATGCACCACATTGGTCGAGTCAAGGAGGCCTCCCAGGCCCACTTCCACGACGGCGTAGTCCACTTTCTGCTCCCGGAAGTACCAGAAAGCCATGGCGGTGAGGAGCTCAAATTCCGTAGGCGCCTCGACGCCGCGGGCGGTCACTTTGTCCGCCGCTTCTTTCACCACATCCGCTGCCCGGGCGAAATCTTCCCGGGAAATATCCTGTCCGCCGCAGTAGATCCGCTCGGTATAGTCAATGAGATGAGGCGATGTGTACCGGCCCACTTTGAGGGAAGCGTTTTCCAGTACCGCTGTCACCATGGCCACCACCGACCCTTTGCCGTTGGTCCCGGTCACATGGATCACTTTGTACGCCTTCTCCGGGCGTCCCAATTCATCGAGAAGGGCATTGATCCGCTCCATCCCCGGCTTGATGCCGAAGGAAGCGGCCTTCTCGAGGTATGCGATTGATTCTTCGTAATTCATGAATACTCCTATATGAATATCAGAGTTTGGCCAGGAAGGCGAGACGTTCCTGGAGAGATGCCAGTTTTTCTTCCGCTTCCGCCAATTTGGCCTTTTCCTTTTCAATGACCGCCTGCGGCGCCTTGGAGAGGAATCCCTGATTCTTGAGCTTGCCGCTGGTGCGGGCGATGTCTTTTTCCACGGCGGCCTTTTCCTTCTCAATGCGGGCGGTTTCTCTTGCGGTATCTACGAGGCCTTTCAGTTCCAGATAGACTTCCATCCCGGTCACCACCGCGGCGAGGGCATTGTCCGGCTTGGCTGCGTCTTTCGGGAGAATCTTCACGTCTGCCACATGGGCGAGCTTGTCGAAGTATGCCTTGTGATCTTCCACCGCCGCTTTCAGGTCTTCTCTGTCGAGGGCGATCTGGATCTGGCAGGGCTTGCTCGGCTCTACATGGGCTTCCACACGCATATTGCGCACCGCCTTGATGGCGTCCATGAGCCGTTCCATCTGTTCTTCTTCCTTCGGGAAGCGGAGACTTGCGTCCGGCACCGGCCATTTTGCCCGGGCCAGGGTCTCTCCCGTATGGGGCAGGTGCTGCCAGATATGTTCCGTAATGAAGGGCATGAACGGATGGAGCAGCGCCAGCATGCGGGTGAGCACATATACGAGAACGTACTGCGTCACCTGGCGGTCTGTATTGTGCTCGCCGTAGAGACGGTTCTTCGCGGTTTCAATGTACCAGTCGCAGAAGTAGCTCCAGGCGAAATTGTAAATGCTGTCTGCCGCTTCGCCCAGCTCAAATTTATCGAGATTGCGGGATACGTATTCTTCCGTCTGGGCGAGCCGTTCCAGAATCCACTTGTCCGCAAGAGTGTACTGGTCTTTGGAAGGTACGAATGTTTCATCATAATCATCCAGATTCATGATGGTGAATTTCGCGGCGTTCCAGATCTTGTTGGCGAAGTTCCGGTTTCCTTCTACCTTTTCATAGTAGAAACGCATATCGTTCCCCGGGGTATTGCCGGTGACAAGGGTGAAGCGGAGCGCGTCGGCGCCGTACTGCTTGATCACTTCCAACGGGTCAATGCCGTTGCCGAGGGACTTCGACATTTTCCGCCCCTGGGAATCGCGGACCAGGCCGTGAATGAAGACGTACTTGAAAGGAATTTCATGCATAAATTCCATGGCCATGAACATCATCCGGGCAACCCAGAAGAAAATGATGTCGTACCCTGTCACAAGGACGCTGGTGGGGTACCACTTCTTCAGGAGATCTGTATGATCGGGCCAGCCCATGGTCGAGAAGGGCCAGAGAGCGGACGAGAACCATGTATCGAGCACGTCCGGATCCTGATGGATATGGGTGCTTCCGCAATGGGGGCAGCTGTGAATATCCGTGCGGGACACGATGGTCTTGCCGCAGTCATCGCAGTACCATACAGGGATGCGGTGGCCCCACCAGAGCTGGCGGGAAATGCACCAGTCATGGATATTTTCCAACCACTGGATGTAGGTATGGGCGAACCGTTCCGGCACGAACTTTGTCTTCCCTTCCTTCACCGCGTCCATCGCCGGGCCGGCGAGAGGCTTCATCTTCACAAACCACTGCTTCGTGGTCATCGGTTCCACGGTGGTATGGCACCGGGAGCAGTGGCCGACGGCGTGCTTCGTCTCTTCGATCTTCACGAGGAGACCCATCTCTTTCAGATCAGCGACGATCGCTTTCCGGGCGTCTTCCCTGGTCATGCCATTGTACTTGCCGGCCTTCTCATTGAGGGTACCGTCTTTGTTCATGATGACGATGGATTCGAGGTGATGCCGCTCCCCTACAAGGAAGTCGTTCGGGTCATGGGCCGGGGTGATCTTCACACACCCTGTGCCGTACTTGGGATCGACGTATTCATCGGCGATGACCGGAATTTCCCGGCCGTTCACCGGGAGAATGAGAGACTTGCCCACCAGGTTTTTGTACCGTTCATCTTCCGGATTCACCGCCACAGCCGTATCGCCGGGGATCGTTTCCGGACGGGTAGTGGCGATTTCGATATAGCCGTCTTCCCCTTTGATGGGATACTTGAAATACCAGAGATGGCCATTCTCATCCTCATGTTCCACTTCGATATCAGAGAGGGCGGTCTGGCAGCGGGGGCACCAGTTGGTGATGCGGTTTCCCTGGTAAATCAGGCCTTTTTCATAGAGGGAGCAGAACACTTCCCGCACCGCCCGGGCGCAGACCGGATCCATGGTGAACCGTTCCCGGCTCCAGTCGCAGGAAGAACCGAGCTTCCGGATCTGCCGGCCGATGGTATTGCCGTATTTTTCCTTCCACTGCCATACCCGTTCGAGGAACTTTTCCCGGCCCAGGTCATATTTATTGAGCCCTTCTTCAGCGATCTGCTTCTCCACCTTCACCTGGGTGGCGATGCCGGCGTGGTCCTTGCCGGGGAGCCAGAGCACATTGTACCCCTGCATCCGCTTGTACCGGATCAAAATATCCTGGAGCGTACCGTCCAGGGCATGGCCCATATGGAGCTGGCCCGTCACGTTCGGCGGCGGCAGGACGATGCTGAACCCTTCCTCATCGTCTCTGGGCTCATCGTGGAACACACCATGGCTTTCCCAGAAGTCATACCACTTTTCTTCGATTTGGGAAGGATCATAACTTCCCAGATTTTCATACTTGTTCATGCTTTCACTCCTTATACGCGCAGACATTCCCGCACGGCCTGCGGCGCAAATAAAAAAAGTCCTTTCTCCTATAGGACGAAAGAACTTCCGCGGTACCACCTAATTAGCTGAATCCAGCCTCTCTATGCGGTTAACGCCCGCCTTCGTGCAGCTCTCACTGCCGGCTCCGGGGTGACCTGCCGCGCCTTTCTCATGCCCTTCCAGCCAAAGGGGCAATTCTCTATGGAGAAATTCCGCGTCTTCTTCCCATCCAAGCCAATTTACAGCCCCATCATATCAGCAACGGGCCCATTTTGCAAGTAGAGCAAAGAAAAAGACGGATGTATCCCATCCGCCTCATGGTGACCGGTATGGGATTCGAACCCATACTCTCTGCGCTGAGAACGCAGCGTCTTAACCGTTTGACTAACCGGCCATGTGCTCTCTATTATAACGGCTGCCAAACAATTTTTCAAGGGAAAATTACAGGGAAAGCCATTCCGGGCCTTCCCTGCATAGACAAACGAACGCCCCTTCACCGGCTGCGTCCTTCCGCGATATCCGCTGCCGCGCGGATCACCTTCTGGAACGCCGGGGGAATCTCCTCCTTTGTGAGGGCCAGCCCGAGCGCACGGCCGATGATGACGCCTTTATTGCCATAGAGCCAGGCGAAGTAATAAAATTCGAGAGCCTTTCTGTCCCGTCCGGAAATATTTTCCAGCTTCCGCGGCGGGTGCGACGTCCTGGGCACCTCCAGCTTCTGGCAGGCTTTTTTCACAAGCGCCGCCGATACCCGCGTCTCCCCATCGCTCACGTCACGGATCACCCCGTCCAGGAGACTTCTCGCGCCGGCATCCAGACAGGACACGACCACATCCATTTCATAGCAGATGTAATCTGTATAAAACACATAAGGAGAAGCCCGCCGCCCGGCCATGACATCCCTGTCATAGAAACAGAGGGACGGCACATGGAAACGGCGCAGGAGCTGGGCGATCTTTGAAATCGAACTTTCGCCGCGGGCATTGATGAGGCAAATGCCGTAATTGTCAAAACTCATCCCGAGAGTCCGGGAAAAATAGTCAAATGACCCGTACTCTGTCTCCCCTTCTACGAGAAGGGCGCACCGCGCGTAGAGCGCTTCCTTCACTTCCGGGAAATGCATGATCAGGTGCTTTTCAATTTCCTGGTCAAAATGGAA
>CAUBUJ010000145.1 GCA_958439155.1 uncultured Veillonellaceae bacterium | reverse complement strand
TACCAGGTGGAGTGTGACTGCGACTCTCTGCCCTTCCTTGGAATGAAATTCTCCGGGAAGGGTCTCAAAGCCTACGAAATTCACATGGGCGAGACCGTCCTCACGAAACCGGCGGAAAATATTTTCCACATCACCCAGCGGAGCGGCAAACCTGTAGACGTGAAGGACGGCTACATTACCCGGGAGGGCAATGTATTCGGCACGTACTGCCACGGCATTTTCGACAATGACGAGCTCCGCCGTACGCTGATCAACGCGCTCCGCACGAGGAAGGGGCTTCCAGCGCTGCCGGTGCAGTTCCGGTACCGGGCGTACAAGGAATCAGAATTTGACCGTCTTGCCGATACGGTGCGGAAGAATTTTGATATGAAGAAATTTTACCAGATTCTGGAGGAAGAATGACAGACTCCCTGCTTTACGCGGCGGTGCCGGCAGCGGCGCTTGTGATCGATACGGTCTGCGGGGACCCGAGAAGCAGTTACCATCCGGTGGTGCTCATTGGGCGGCTCATTTCCTTCTTTGAAAATAGTCTCTATCCTGAGGGGCATGCTTCTCACAGCGCGCTCCTCGCCCGGGGCGGGGCGGTGGTTTTCCTCGTGATTGCCGTGACGGGATGTCTTACCTGGTTCCTGACGGAAGCGGCGGGACTTTTCGGCGCCTGGGGATACGCTGTGATGAGCGCGGTGGTGCTCTATTTCACCATCACGCCAAGGGCGCTTGCGAGAGACGGCCTCGAAATTTACCATCTCCTGAAGAAGGGAGACATTGTGAAGGCCCGGAAGCGTCTCTCCTGGATCGTCGGGCGGGACACGGACAAGCTGGACGAGCCGGACATTGCCCGGGGGGCGGTGGAAACCATCGCGGAAAATACGACTGACGGCATTTTGTCGCCGCTCTTCTTCTTCCTCCTCTTCGGGCCGGTCGGGGCGGCGTGCTACCGGGCGGCGAATACGATGGATTCCATGCTGGGCTATAAGAACGCGCGGTACCTCTATTTTGGGCGCATCGCGGCGCGCCTGGACGACGTGCTGAATTACATCCCCGCACGGATTACTTTTCTCCTCTTTGTAGGGGCAGCGGCGCTGCTCGGGCTGGACTGGAAAAATGCCTGGCGGGTGGGCCTCCGGGATGCGCCGAAGCATCCCAGCCCCAATGGGGGATACGCAGAAGGCCCCACCGCGGGGGCGCTTCATGTGCAGCTCGGCGGATGGAATTATTATGAAGGGAAACCGGAATTCCGGGAATACATGGGAGATCCGGACCGTCCTCTCGAAGGAAAGGACATTCTCCGTTCTCTCAAGATTATGTATGCGGCGACCATTGGATGGATTATCCTTGAAACGATCGTCCTTGTCATTTGGTGAGGCATAAATGAAAGCTTTTTTGATCGGGCTCCAGTTTCTGACCCGGATTCAGTTATTTAAACAGACAGAATGGGATGAACGGGAATTTGGGAAGAGCGTGTCCTATTTCCCTCTGATCGGGGCGGTGATCGGCGCGGTGCTGCTCGTGATCTATACGGTGATGGCGCCGCTCAAGGTGCCGCTTCTCACAGCGTTCCTGCTGGTGGCCGGCGAATTTGTGGTGACCGGCGCGATGCACGCTGATGGTCTCATGGATACCTGCGACGGGCTTTTTTCCGGACGGAGCCGGGAGAGAACCCTTGAAATCATGAAAGACAGCCGCATCGGCTCCTTCGGGCTGCTCGCTTTCGTCTTTCTTTTTCTCATGAAAACCTTTTCCCTTGCCTCGATTGAGGACAGTCATATGATGGCGATGATTCTTCTGGCCATGCCTATGATGGGCCGCCTCAATATGGTCATTTCCATCTGCGAGTACCCCTATGCCCGTCCTTTCGGCATTGGGAAAATGTTCAACGCCTACCGGAGCCGCCACGCGGTAGGGATCGCTTTCGTGACGACCCTCATCCCAGCGCTTTATTTCGGCATGACCTGGCTCATTCTCATGGGCGTCTCTCTTTTGACCGGTCTTCTTCTGAACCGGTGGGTCATGGGGAAAATCGGCGGCGGCACAGGGGATACCTATGGCTGCGTCGATGAAGTGACCGAGCTCACCGCGGCGTTTGTTCTCGTTCTTCTTGTTAAAGGAAATCTATGGTTTATGTAGTGGAAGCGCCCGGCTCATGCGGGGAATTTATCCAGGGCTACGCCAAGGGGCGGTCTTTTATGGTGACCTGTCCCATCGCGCGCTATGCCCGCGCGGAAGGGAGGCCCGGCCCGCAGCGGGGGACACTCCCGGCGAAGGCAGAACTGGCCCGGCGGATCGCTCTCGAACGGGTCCAGTCAGAAACCGATGTGGACGTGACTCTCATTTCCCATATTCCTGTAGGGAAGGGGATGGCCTCCAGCACAGCTGACATCAGCGCCGTCGCCCAGGCAGCGGCACTCGCGGCGGGACGGAAACTTTCGCCGGAGGACATTGCGTCCATTGCCATTGCTATCGAGCCGAGCGATGCCACTTTTTACCAGGGGATCGTCCAGTTTGACTACCGCAATGGCCGTCTCCTCCGTCCTCTCGGCGACGCGCCGCAGGCGAAAATTCTCATTTATGACTGCGGCGGGGAAGTGGACACCCTCGCTTTCAACGCAAGAAAAGATCTCATCGCTTTGCAGCGGGAAAATGAATCCCTCATTGAAGACGCGATGACCCTCTTCGAGGAAGGCCTTGCACGGGGCGATCTCGCTCTCATGGGAGAGGCTGCGACGATCAGTGCTTTTGCAAACCAGAAAATTCTAAAAAAGCCGGTGCTTCCCGCTTTTTATGAAGCGCAGAAAGGAGCCGGCGGGTGCGGTGTCATTGCCGCGCACAGCGGAACCGTTCTGGGCGTGCTTCTGCCGGGAGATGCCGATGAGGCGCCGGTGCGGCATGCCGTCGAATCGGAATTCAAAGGGGCCGTTTCCTTCCTGGACTGCGTGCCGCTCACCAATGACGGAATGATCATCGAGGAATGCCATGACAGCAAATAACGGACACGGCGGAGATATTTTTGCCCTGCCGGAAAAAGAAAGAGACCAGATTCTCGATTTCAGCATCAACATCAATCCCCTCGGCATGTCGCCCCGGGGAAAAGAAGCGATGCTCCAGTATTTTGACAGGGAAACCACCCGTTATCCCGATACAGAGTGCAGAGACCTAAAAAAAGCGATCGCCGCCCGTTACGGCATCGCGCCGGCATGCATTACCTGCGGAAACGGGGCGACAGAGCTGATGTACGCCTTCATCCGCGGCGTCCGTCCTTCTGAAGTGTATGTGCCGGCACCGGCTTTCAGCGAATACCGTCTCGCCGCCGAAGCGCAGGGCATACCGGTCAAAAGTTTTCCACTGGACCGGACCCATCATTTTCGCGTGAACGATACCACTTTCCTTTCGTCCATGAAGGAAGGGGCGGTCCTTTTCCTGGGAAATCCCAATAACCCTGACGGGGAACTTCTGGAGAGCACCACCTTTTTCCGTTTCGCCAAAGCGGCAGAAGAGAAGAAAGGCTGGCTTGTGATCGATGAATCTTTCATTGACTTCGCCGGCGCCGGGAGCTGCCGCGGCTTCATCGCCTCTCATCCCCGGGTCATCGTCATGATGTCCCTCACGAAATTTTACGCCGTGCCGGGCCTCCGCATCGGCGCCGCTTTTTCCAGTGAAGACGCAGCGGCGCTCCTCCAGAAAGAACTCTATCCGTGGAACGTGAACGGCCCGGTGCAGCTCTACATGAAAGAAGCTCTGCAGGATGAGGAGTACGCGGAAAAAACGCGGGATATCGTGGAAGAAGAGCGGCGGCGCATGGCCTTCCTTCTATCAGGACATCCGGCGCTCAAGGTGTATCCCAGTACGGTGAATTTCCTTCTGCTGCAACTGAAAAATGGGGAAAGCGCGGCAAATCTCCAGGAAAAGCTCAGACCGTACCATATCAAGATCCGGGAATGCGCCAATTATGAAGGGCTGGATGATTCCTTCTTCCGCGTCGCTGTGAAGCGCCGCGAAGACAATGACCGGCTCATGGATGCTTTGCGAAAGGTACTGAAAGAATGATTACATTTTATTTCCTCCGCCATGGCCAGACCATGTGGAACAACAATGGGAAATACCAGGGATCCACTGACGTGCCTCTCAATGAGACCGGGGAAAAACAGGCAGCCCTTGCGGCGCAGTGGTTCGATGACGAAACAATTGACGCAATCTACACAAGTCCCCTCCAGCGGGCGGCGAAAACCGCGGAATGTCTCGGGAAAAGACAGGGCCTCACCCCTATCGTAAAGCCGGAATTCCAGGAAATCTGCTTCGGCCAGTGGGAAGGCCTCACCTATGACGAAATCGAAGGGCGCTGGCCCGGCGCCATCGAAGTCATGTACGACCATCCGGAAAAACTCCGCATTGAAGGGGGAGAGACTTTCCAGGAGGTCCAGGACCGGACCATGAAAGGCATCAGGGATCTTCTCGCCCAGGGGGACAACAAGACCTACGTCATCGTCAGCCACGGCGCAGCGATCCGCACCATGCTCTGCGGCCTCCTCGAACTGCCCCTCCACATGGCATGGCACCTCTGCCAGAGCAACGCCAACATCTCCGCCATCCACTA
>CAUBUJ010000144.1 GCA_958439155.1 uncultured Veillonellaceae bacterium | reverse complement strand
CAACTGTATTTTTAATTTTTTATAAATTTGTCCTGAACATTATCTTTTAGATATTTTCTTCAATATGATGAAAAACCAATGGTAAGTCTAAAAATAGCAAATATATCAAGATCATTATCTTTATACATCAGTCATCTTCATGATCAAAGCCATGAAGAAATCGTTTCCATTCCTTCATGGCTTTGATCATGAGTCATCCAAATCCATTTCTTTCCGGAGCAGGACCGCGTCTATTTGAAATCCGTATGTCTCGTAGAGCGGCCTGGCAGGATTGCCTGCGATGACTTTCACTTCTATGGTATGGATACCTTTCTGTCGGAAAGTATCCACGGCCCAGTCCATGAGTACCCGCCCCAGTCCCTGCCGGCGGTGTTCTGTTTGAACGATCAAGTAACGGATACTTCCTGCTTTTGCATGAAAGAGGATCGCGCAGAAGCCCTGCCATTTCCCATTTTCTTCTATGACAGCCGCGGCGGCTTTTTCTTCGCGGATCGCCTCTGCCAGTTCCGCTGCCGCTTCCGCCGTGTCTCTGCGGGGAAAGGTGCCCTTCCCGTGGAGGGAGCGCGCGTTGTGGGCGTCAGCCAGTTCCTGCAGCAGCGGGATGAGGCGTGCCGTTTCCTCTGCCGCGATGACTCTCAGCACAGCCCTTCCTCCATGAGAACCCGCTCTATGTCCTGCAGAGACCGGACTACATGGATGTGGGAGAGAGCCTCTGCTGCAAGGAATCCATTTTTCGCCATAGATTCATACTGGGCAATGAGAGCGTCCCAGCAGCCGTTTACGTTGTAAATGAGGCAGGGTTTCTCGTGGCGTCCAAGGAGGCGGAGGGAAATGGATTCGGTGATTTCTTCCAGCGTTCCCGGGCCGCCGGGAAGGGAGATCATGGCGTCTCCGAGCTCCCGGAGGAGGGCTTTCCGCTCGTCCATACCGGATACGACGCGCATGTCTGCCACCCGCTTGTAGGCCTGCTCCCGGTCCACCAGGAATTGAGGGATCACCCCTGTCACGTCCCCACCGCCATCCAGCACCGCGTCAGCCACGGCGCCCATCATTCCTATGCCGCCTCCGCCGTAAACGAGCCCCATATGGCGCGATGCCATCCACGCGCCGAGGGCCTGCGCCGCTTCAGTAAAAGCAAGACTGCCTCCCGCACGGGATCCGCCGTATACAGTGAGTTTCATGGTTCCTCCTTCACGTCTAGATGAAGAATATCCGGCCGAGCGTAGTGGCCGCATACGTCATGTTCCATACGGCTCGCCGGAACTTTCCGCATGTCGAGCTCTGCATAGATCACGCCTTCCTCGTCCCAGAGAGTTTCCGACGCGTCATGGCCGAAGGGATCGATGACGCAGCTTCCGCCGCGGCAGACCATCTCCGGAAGGGCGGCGATTTCTTTTGTCCCGCTGGCGGTCATCGGATAATCGGAACGGCGGAAAAACATGTCCGCATTGATGAAGTAGCAATGCCCTTCGATGGCAATGTGGCGGATCGTATGCTGCCATTCGGGATTGTCGTTTGTATTAGGGGAAATGTAGATGGAAATGCCCTTCTCATAGAGGGCACACCGCGCGAGAGGCATGTAGCTCTCCCAGCAGATAAGATTTCCCATAGGACCCCACGGCGTATCCATGACGGGGAAGAAATCCCGGTTCCCGTCGCCCCATAGGACGCGCTCGCTCCCGGTGGGCTTCAGTTTCCTGTGATTCATAGACGTGCCGTCCGGGGCGATCATCATATTGGAATTATAGAGCGTCGCTGTCACTTCGTCTCGCTCAGAGTAGCCAATGCTCACATACACATGATGCTTCCGCGCGCACTCTATGATACGTCCCATTTCCGGTCCATTAGCGAGGAGGGAGTTTTCATAGTAGGTCATCCAGTCTTCCCGGCCGGCCGCGGTACGGCTCCCTACGGTGAATCCATAGGTCATGCCGTAAGGATAGCCTGGAATGAAAAGCTCAGGAAATACGATGAGCTCCGCTCCATGGCAGGCGCATTCCTCGATATAGGCGAGAACTTTCTCCGTGCCTTTTTCCTTGTCAAACATGACCGGCGCTGCCTGGACGAGCGCGAGAGAGCAAGTGGGTTTCAAATCTTTCATGACCGGCTCCTTTCTCCTCATAAATAGGAAATACATTCCTCTGCAGAAAAGCAATTTTCTTATTTCTTTATTGTACCAAAAAACCGGCGGACCGACGTCCTCCGGTTTTATTTTATTTCGATATCATCAAAACTACTCCAAGAAACACGGTACAGAGCTACAGATTCTACGATTTGACATTCCCGCCACTTTTCCCTGACTGCTGGGAAATAGTCATCTTATAGGCAGCCTGTCATATCAATTTGTTCTGTTTTGCTAAATTTTTGATCGCGTCCACAGATAGCTGGGTATATTTCGCAACCATTTCCGCAGGCACATGATCTTTCAGCATCTCAAGGGCTGCCGCCATTTTCCCTTTCTCCATGCCTTCCGCCAGCGCTTCCGCCCTCTGTCTCTTGATTTCCATCGCCAGTGTCATATATTCCCGCCTCGTTTCTTCCTCATTGCCGGGAAATAGTCATCTTGTATTGGAGCCTGTCATATCAATTTGTTCTGTTTTGCCAAATTTTTGATCACTTCCACAGATAGCTGGGTGCATTGAGAGATTAGACGCATATCCAGACCCTGTCTCAGCATCCCCAAGGCTGACAAACGCTGTCCCTTTTCCATACCCTTTTCCATGCCTTCTGCCAGCGCTTCTTCTCTTGCTTCCGCTCTCTGTCTTTTGATTTCCATCGCCAGTGTCATATATTCCCGCCTCGTTTCTTCCTGACTCTTTACTCTCTGCACTTCCTGATCCAGTTCCTTCGCGAATACTCCCTCCGCCACTTTTTTCTCAATGTACTGCAGGAAGTTCCGCAGTTCCAGGTCCTCCGCCTCTTCGTAATTGGGACTGCTTAGGAATAGTTTTGTCGTTTCGTCTCCCAGTTCTTCCCCGTCTTCGTGACAGCGGTTCGTGAAGGTGTACATGGGAAGGCCCCGGTGAAATGGATCAAAGGTACAAATAAACACGATGAAGCAGGGATTCAGCTTTTCATAATCCTCTCCTTTTTCGATGAGGTTCATGTCGATCATTCCCTGGTAGTACCGCGTCCGCTTCGGCAGCTCCTGCTTCGGGCCGGAGGTGGTCTGCATTTCCAGGTCATATACCGTTCCCTTGTCGTCTTCCACGTACACATCGAGCCGGATACTCTTCGTATCCATCCCCATCTGGATCGTTTTTTCTTCTTCCGGATACGTAATGTCGCGTACCTTAATCTGCAGAATTTTCTCAATGAGCTTCTTGCAGAGCCGCTTATTGCGCATCACTTTCTGAAAGAGGAAATTATCCCGGAGCGACAATTCTCCCCACTCTGTCACGTCTCTCATCAGGTCACCTTCTTTCTATTTCAACCGATTCTTTTCCTGCCTCCATTGTAGCAATTTCATAAACTCCTCTCAAGAGAAGCGTGCAAAACTACGCGAAAAAACGGGCTGTCTTCGCAGGCCGCCCGTTTTTATTTCCTATTTTACAAGACTGCCGCCTCGTAAGATCCATTTTCCCCTTTTTATTATTTAGAAGCCGCTTTTACGAGAGCCTGGAAGAAACGGAGCGCGATGTCTGTGTCCATGTAGTCCGCTTTATCCTTGCCTTCCACATAGACCTGCTTCAGGTCGTTTTCCGGATGGAACTGCACGGCTACGGCGAATTTCTTCTGCGGATTTTCAATGCCTTCCACGATCTTCACGCCGCCGATGTCAGTGGTCTCTGCCGTCTGGATGAGATCGGTGCCGGCTACGCTGCCAATGGCCTGGTGATGCCAGGAGGAGACATTAGCGAGGGAATCCGCGCCCACGATGTCATGGAGATGGGACTTTATGGGGAAAATTTCCACGTCGTGCCGCACGTAGTCCCGGTGAGCCGCCTTGACCGGCGCCCGGTGGAGCCCGTCGTAGTGCACGCCTTTTTCGTCGTAGTAGGTAGGCAGGTCCTGGATAAAGGTCACCCCCGATACGATGCCCATGACCTGCTCACCCCGGCAGACCGCGAAGACGGGGATATCATTTTTCAGCACATACGACATGAGGGTATAGTCAGAAATATCCCGGGCCGCGTTGATTTCTTCCCCGTTATTGGCTTCTTTCTCCGGCACTTTGAAGAGAGACGGGCTCACATCTTCGCCGCCGGTAAAGAAGACGCCGTCTACGCCTTTCATCGCTTCCGCCACGTTGGTCTCGTCGAAGCGGTTCGCCTTGATGGCGTCAGCGTATTCTTCTTTCAGCATACCCGAAGGATAGACCATGTCCGCCGCGGTCTTGCCGTCCGCCGTATAGGTCACAGCGGTGTTCTTCACCTGCGGGAGTTCCACCGGGATGCCCCCTGCCATTTCAATGATCTTCTTGAACGCGCTGTAGTCCTGGGTATTGCTCTTCCAGGTGATGCCGATCACCGGCTTGCGCGGTGCCGCTTCTGCCGCGTATACCGTGCCCGCGGCACCTGCAAAAATGGAAACGGCCGCTGCCGCGCCTGCCAATACTTTGCCCAGTTTTTTCATAGTCTCTCCTCCAGGAAACAAGAAAGGCGCTGCTCCT
>CAUBUJ010000143.1 GCA_958439155.1 uncultured Veillonellaceae bacterium | reverse complement strand
ATGAAGCAGTGCAAAAAGCAGGGGCTCCATGTGGTGAAAGTGGTGACGCAGGAAGACATTTCCAACGCGCCCCGGGAGGAAGCCCATGACCGGCGCGGTCTCGTAGGCTGTATTCCCACTTACAAAATCGCCGGCGCTGCCGCAGCGGAAGGGAAGAGTCTGGAAGAAGTGGCAGCCATCGCCCAGCGTTTCGCTGACAATATGGCAACCCTTGCGGTGGCGCTCCGCGGCGCGACCCATCCGTCTACGGGGATGGCGCTTGCCGATCTGGCTGATGATGAGATGGAAATCGGCATGGGCCAGCACGGGGAAGGCGGCGGCGGCCGGCAGCCCATGAAGACCGCTGATGAGACAGCGGAAATCATGGTGAATGCTCTTGTGAAGGACATTGGTATCCAGCCGGGAGAAAAGGTGATGCTCATCATCAATGGATCCGGCGCGACGACACTGATGGAACAGTTCATTATTTACCGGAAATGTGTAGAGGTACTGGCGCTGCAGAATATCGAAGTGGTCGCCGATTACGTAGGGGAACTCCTCACTGTGCAGGAACAGGCAGGATTCCAGATGTTCATGGCCCGCATGGATGACGAGCTGCTCCGGCTGTGGAACGCGCCGTGCCGTACGCCGTATCTGACGAAGTGAGGAGGCATCATGGCTGACGCAATCGGAAACAAAGCGGCTCATAACTACCATCTGGACGTGCCAGCCGCGGCAGAAGGATTCTACGTAAAAGGGGCGGCCCATGCGGACTGGGGCATGAAGCACCGTCTGGCCAGAATGTTCCGCCCTGATTCGGGCAATACAGTGATGCTCGCTTTTGATCATGGCTACATCATGGGGCCTACCGCCGGACTGGAACGGATTGACCTTGCCATTCCCCCGCTCATTCCCTATGTGGATGTGATCATGGGGACGAAGGGGATCCTCCGGGACTGCATCCCTCCTGCTTCCCGGGCGGCGAAGTGCGTGCGGGTCACCTATGATTCGACGGTGCTCTTCGATGAAATGTCCAATGGCGGCGGCATCGCCTGCGATATGGAAAATGTGATCCGCATGGATGCGGCGTGCATGGCGGTACAAACCTTCATCGGCGCTCCTGGTGAGTCCCGGTCGCTGGAGCTGCTCTGCCGCACCGCTGACCTGGGCGCCCGCTACGGCATTCCTACGCTCGGCGTGGTCGCGGTAGGAAAGCAGATGGAGCGGACAGAGAAATTCTTCCTTCTCGCAGCGAGAGTGCTCGCGGAAAATGGCGCCAACATTGTGAAAAGCTACTATTGCGAGGGCTTTGAAAAAGTCGCGGCAGCCTGCCCTGTACCGATCGTCATCGCCGGCGGAAAGAAACTCCCCGAACTGGAAGCGCTCCGCATGGCTTACCGGGCGATCCAGGACGGCGCTCACGGCGTCGACATGGGACGGAATATTTTCCAGTCTGACTGTCCGGAAGGGATGGCCCGGGCCATCGGCAAAGTGGTCCATGAAGGGTATAAGCCGGAAGAAGCTTACGAATTGTATGAAACGGTGAAAGCAGACCAGCCGATTTACTTTTGAAGGAGGACACCATGGCAGCGGAATACATGCACATCGGCATTCCCATTACCAATAAAAAGCCTGGCATGACTTACAACGAAGGCGGAAAATTCTGGGTCAGCCAGGTAGAGGATTATGACTACAAGATTGAATACCTGAAATTTGAAGAAGGGACACCCTTTCCGGAGGTGCTCCACCGCCATCCCCATGTGGCGTACAAAGTGGACGATCTGGAGAAATACATCGCTGACGCGGACAGCGTGATCTGCGGACCGATGAACGCCAATGAAAAAGACCGGCTCGCTTTCGTCTGGAAGGACGGGGCGATCCTCGAACTGTATGAAGAAGGATGAATCGCAGAAAAGGCGCGGGACAGAGCCGCGTCTTTTTTGATGCATCTGTTACAATAAAAGAAATGATGTATTCTGAGAGCCGCGTAAAACTCGGCGGTCATATAAAAGAAAGGGCAGAATTTGCCTGAGGAGGATCTATGAACGCGATCAGTGTCATCGAGAAAAAGAGGGATGGTCTCGCCCTGTGTGAGGAAGAAATTTCCTGGCTTATCCGGTCCTACACGGAAGGGACGGTGCCGGATTACCAGATGGCGGCGTGGTGCATGGCGGTGTATTTCACGGGCATGACAGCGGAGGAAACAGCATTTCTCACGAAAGCGATGGCCGCCTCTGGAGAGAAAGCGGATCTCTCCGCCATACCCGGTGTGAAAGTGGATAAACATTCCACAGGCGGCGTGGGGGATACGGTGACGCTCATTGCCGCTCCCATCGCCGCCGCGGCAGGTGTGCCCATCGCGAAGATGTCAGGAAGGAGCCTGGGATTTACCGGGGGCACGGCGGATAAACTGTGTGCCATTCCTGGATACCGCACGGAAATGGCCCATGAAGATTTTATCCGGCAGGTGCGGGATCACGGCATGGCGCTCATTGCCCAGACTGGCGGGGGATGTCCTGCGGATTCTCTCCTGTACGCGCTCCGGGACAGCACAGGGACCGTAGAATCGCTGCCGCTTATTGCGTCTTCCATTATGAGCAAGAAGCTCCTTTCCGGGGCGGACGCTCTCGTGCTGGATGTGAAATGCGGAAAAGGGGCTTTCATGAAAGACCAGCGCCGGGCGGAAGCGCTCATGGATGAAATGCTCGCCATTGCCGGCTCTGCCGGGCTCCGGACGATCGCCTTTCTGACGGATATGAATGTCCCCCTTGGGACAGCGATCGGAAATGCGGTGGAAGTGGATGAAGCGGCGGAAGTCCTTCAGGGCGGCGGCCGGCGGCTCCGCCAGCTTTCGCTCACCATAGCCGGCGCCATGATCTGGGCAGGTAAGAAAGCGTCCTCCCTTGCGGAAGGGCGGGCGCTGGCGGAAACGCTTCTCACCAGCGGAGAGGCGCTGGACAAATGGAAAGAGTGCGTGGCAGCCCAGGGCGGGGATACGTCATGGATAGGAAAGCGTCCTCTTGAAGCGGCGCCGTCCCGCGATGTATATGCTGCGGAAAACGGATGGATCACTGCCATGGATCCGATGGCTCTCGCCCATATCGTGATGGACATGGGCGGCGGGCGCCTCCGGAAAGAAGATCCCATCGATCTTTCCGCAGGAATCCGATTCTGGAAGGAACCGGGAGACGCTGTCAGGTCCGGAGAAAAACTGTGCACCCTTTACGGAAGGGAAGGGCTTCCCATGGATGATCTGGCCCGCCGGGCAGAAGAAGCGGTGGAAATCGGGGAAGAGCGGAATGTATTTCCCTTGGTATACCGTATGAAGACAACAAACATATAAGAAGCGGCGCAAAAGGCCGGTTTCCCTTGGGAGGCCGGCCTTTTTTTGCGTCCATGACTGATCACGCTGCCATATTGGAAGAAAAATCTCGTAAAATCTGCAGGCATGACACAGATTTTACAGAAAGAAATGACGGGAAGCCCCATGAATTGGGAAATATAAAAAAAGAGTGCCAAAAAAGGCATACATCACTGTGACAAAATTTTTACAAAATAGACGAAACTCGTACAAAATACCCCCTTTGGAATTTACAGAGGTACCGTACACTACAGTTACCAAAACAAATCAGGGTATTGAGGGAGGAAAAAAATGAATCTCAAGAAAATCGCAATCGCAGGTTTGTCTGTAGTTGTACTCGCAGGTCTCGCAGGATGCGGCGGAAGCCAGCAGAAAGCAGCGAGCAGCAAGGCTGCCGGCGGCGATGTATCTGGTAAAGTAACAGCTTCCGGTTCTTCCGCGTTGCTTCCGCTCGCAAAAGACGCAGCAGCTAAATTCAAAGCAAAGAACCCGAACGTTTCTCTTACACTCAACGCAGGCGGTTCCGGCACGGGCCTCAAGCAGGTAGCAGAAGGCTCTGTAGACATCGGCATGTCTGATGTATTCGCCAAGGAAAAACTGCCCGCTGACAAAGCAAAAGATCTGGTAGATCACAAAGTCTGCGTGGTAACCATGGCTCCTATCGTCAATAAGGATATCGGCGCTACTGTAAAGAACCTTACCAAGGCGCAGCTTCAGGATGTATTCACCGCGAAAGTAACCAACTGGAAAGATGTAGGCGGCCCGGATGAACCGATCGTTCTCGTAACCCGTCCGTCCACTTCCGGCACCAGAGCCCTCTTCACCAAGTTCGCTCTCGACGGCAAGGAAGAAGCGTCCAACAAGTCTCTTGAAACAGACGACAGCGGCACGCTCATCCAGAGCATTTCCCAGACCAAGGGCGCTATCGGTTATGTGGCTCTCTCTTACCTGGTCAATAACAAGGACGTTGCAACCGTTTCCATTGACGGCGTAGAACCGACTCTCGAAAATACCTACAGCGGCAAGTACCCGGTATGGGGCTATGAACACATGTATACCAAGGGTGAACCGAAGGCTGCCGTGAAGTCTTTCCTGGACTACATCCTCTCTGATGAATACGGCAAGGAAGTAGAAAAGCAGGGCTACGGCGTGGCTTCCAAGATGAAAGTGACCCGCGAATAATACAAAGGGCCTGATGATTTCTTAAATCAATAATAAGCAAAAGGACAGCGGCCGTTTTTCCCGGCAGCTGTCCCTTTGCTTACGGAAATTCTATAAT
>CAUBUJ010000142.1 GCA_958439155.1 uncultured Veillonellaceae bacterium | reverse complement strand
AAGTGGAAGCCATCGCGGAGATTTTCCAGAAAGCAGGCATCCCGGTGGTGCGGGGAACGCACTCCATATTTTAAGAGACAAAAGGAAGCTCAAGAGGGGCTTCCTTTTTTTGCGTGCTGTACATGGTGCGGTGTGGGTACGGTGCATCATGGGAGCGGGGTGCAAAGTGCAGAGCGCAGGGCGCAGAGGGGTGGTGCCGCCTGCGGCGGAATTTTGTAGTTCGTCCGTGCCGGACGGCTTCATTGGTGCATCATGGGAGCGAGGCCCGCGGTCTGGGGTCTGAGGTCAAAGGCGGATCGTGCATCATGGGATCGGAGTCTGAAGTCTGGAGTCTGAAGAGGAAAGCGGAAGGGCTTTTCCTATAAGACCGTTCGGGATGCCAGGCATCTCGAAGAATATGTAAGATCTACCCTAAAGGGGACCCGCGAGGGGTCTCCACTCTTTGTCGTACTTTTTTATATAGAGCAGCGCATACCGTAGAATACGTCCGGTCGAGATGACGCCCATTTCGATGAAAAGTGCAGAGCGCGGGGCCCACGGTTTAAGGTCAAAGGTCGGAATAAGGAAGGGATTTTTATAAAAATCCGCCGCCTGTTTTTACCTTAGGCGGTGTACCAGGTCTCTGTACTTTGTACTCTGCCCTCTGCGCCATCTCCAAGGCAATAAAAAAGCCAACCCCGAGGATGGAAGACGTTTCACCTGGCGGGCATTGTCAGCTCCCGCATTAGAGAATATCTTGCAATATTCTCCGCCACGCAGGCGCGCAGTGTGTTTGCTTTGGCTTACTCCGCCGATATCCTGTTGGATTGGCTTTTTTATTTGTTTTGTGTTCTTGCTGGTCTTACTTTGGGGCACAGGGAATAGACCCATGGCGGGATTTCTTTGAGAAGGCCCGAGGTACCGGCGGACTTTCTGAAAGTTCTTTCCCGGAGGATCTTTCCATGTGTTTTGAGCTCTTATTGGGCCGCATGCAGCCCCCAGTCTATGGAGTTTCTGCAGTCTTCATAGACTGGCGATTCCGGAATCATTGCCGACAGGATAGTTTATTCATCCAGTCCCTGCCTTCCGGCGAAAATGGTGTTCTGCGGCAGAATTGCTCAGTCGGCTTAGCTTTTGCTAAACCTCCTTCCCAATTCTTTGCATAACCTCCATTTTCACTCGGAATCCAGGGCCATAAGAATAAACTATCCTGTCTTAGGGGAGGAAAGAAGCACCGGGCTGCGCGCCGGCCCGGTATGACCTCTCAGGATGGGGCGGGAATGGATGGATTCCTGCGCCATGCTGAACTGTCATGAGCTTCGGAAAGCTCCGAGTTGAGAGTTACCAGTTAAGAGGGGTAGTGCGCCGCCTCAGGTCAAATGGCGGCGGATTTTTTTAAAGAAGTAGTTGATAGTACTAGAAACTAGTTTCTAGAAGCTGATAGCTGATAGCTGACGGCTGAAAGCTGAAGTACCCCTCTACTTATATAAAGACCACTCGGGGCGGAAAATTAAGTGGGAAAGTGATAAAAATTTTCTGTTTTCACTAACAGCCAATAGCTTATAGCTCCATAAGAGGATACTTTTTCCTGTAAATTGATTTAAGAAGGTACATCTGATATAATGAGGTATAACAATATTAGTCATATTGTTTACTTTTTATCATATATAACGAGCTGCCTGTGCAGCGGCGCCGGCCGGTATGGCGGGAAAGGAGTCTGCAATGATTCGGGAAAGAGAAATATTTTTGACAGATCCGGAAGAAAAGGCAATGATTGTCGAATTTCTGAAAGGATTTGATCTGACTTTTACAGGAAATATTGATTATACCATGGGGCTTTTTGATGATGATGTGCTCGTGGCGACAGGGTCGCTGGGAGGCCGTGTCATGCGGGATATCGCCATCGCGAAGGCCTATCAGCGGAAGGGCCTCACGCACCGCATTATCCGGAACCTTGAAGCGGAGTCCCACCGCCGGGGCATTACGGGGAACCAGATCTACACGAAGCCAAAGAATGTCCCTGTTTTTGAACATATGGGATTCAAAACGGTGGCTGTCGCTGAGCCATACGCGGCGCTTCTCGAGCGGGGCACCAATACGCTTGAGGAATATCTGAACCGGATCCGGCCGCTTCTTGGCACCGGCGAAGGAAAGAATCGCGGCGCTATCGTGATGAACTGCAATCCTTTCACCCTCGGTCACCGGTCTCTCGTGGAATATGCCGTGAACAACTGCGATGAAGTGATTATTTTCGCGGTCCAGGAAGACCGTTCCATTTTCCCGTTCTCCACCCGTTTCTCCCTTATGAAGCAGGGTCTGCGGGATATGAAGTCTGTAGAAATCGTAAGCGGCGGGGACTTCATCATTTCCAATGCTACGTTCCCGACTTACTTCATCAAAGGAACGGAAGAACTGGCGGCGCAGACCACGCTGGACGCGACGATTTTCGCGACACGCATCGCGCCGGCTCTCAATATTACGGTCCGTTTCGTCGGGGATGAACCGACCGACAAGACCACCCAGGCGTACAACAAGGCTATGCGGGAAGTATTCAGTTCCAACGGCATTGAGCTCAAGGTGATTCCCCGGGAACAGAAGGGGGATCAGGTGGTGAGCGCTTCCACCGTACGGAAAGCCCTCGCGGCAGATGACTGGGAAACGGTGCGCCGCATGGTACCCCGGTCGACGTTGAATTTCCTTACCAGTGAAGATGGGAAGGTCATCATTGACCGGATCAAGCTGCTCGCCAAGATGGGACAGAAGATCTAAAAAAGGACATAAAAAAAAGACGCGGCTTCACAGGAGGCTGCGTCTTTTTTTGCGGGATTATGCTTTTTTGATGCCGATTTCGTCTTTGTGAGCGGTCATGCCGTCAATGACAGCCTGCATGACGACGGCCGGATCAAGGCCGAGCATGTCGAAGCCTTTTTTGATGACTTCCCGGTTGCACTTGGCAGCGAAATGTTTGTCTTTGAATTTCTTTTTGAAGCTCTTGAGGCTCATGCCGTCCATGCCCTCCGGGCGCATGAGCGCGTAGGCGTGAACGATGCCGGTGAGTTCATCCACCGTGAAGAGGCTCTTCTCCAGGTTGGTGGTGGGTTCCACTTCATCTGTGCAGATGCCGTACCCATGGGAGATGATGGTTTTGATGTCTTCTTCATCGACTCCTTCCGGCGCGAGAAATTCCCGCACATGATGGCAGTGTTCGTCAGGGTACTGTTCATAGTCCACGTCGTGAAGGTAGCCGATGGCTTCCCAGTGGTCTTTGTCTTCATGGAAATAATCGGCCATGGCGCCCATAGCGGCACTCACACAGGCGGCGTGTTCAAAAAGGGATTCTTTGGTGGTATGTTTTTTGAGAATTTCTTTTGCTTTTTCTAAAGTGAGCTGACTCATGGAAAATCTCCTTTATGTTTGCACAACGGGGAATGGTTTCCTGCTGACAGGAGCCCGTCCCTTTGAATTTTTCCTATCATAGAACGGTTTCTTTTCTCTGTCAATGCAGAGGGAGGAAAGGGAAAACCATTCCTTCCCCGTGAGAGGGGAAGAGGCGCTGCCGGTGCAGGGAAAAATAAGAGGAGAACTATTCTTTTTATGGATTTATCTATGCTACAATAAGAAGAAAAGAAGGAATGATTCTCATAAAGGAGGATAGAATGAACAGAATTCATGAATTGGCCCAGCTGCTCCAGACTCATAAGAAAATCGTATTCTTTGGCGGCGCCGGTGTATCTACGGAATCTAAAATTCCGGATTTCCGCGGGAAAGACGGTCTGTACCGGCAGAAAACGGATCTTCCCTGGTCGCCGGAGGAAATGCTGTCCCATCATTTTTATGAAGAGCATCCTGTGGAATTTTACACGCTCTATAAAGAGAGGGAAGGGATGATGCTCACTGCCAGGCCGAACCGGGCCCATTACGCGCTGGCGGAGCTGGAGCAGATGGGAAAGCTTTCCGCGGTGGTCACCCAGAATATTGACGGACTCCACCAGAAAGCGGGAAGCCGGCACGTACTGGAACTGCATGGATCGGTGCTCCGGAATATTTGTCTCGGCTGCGGGAAAGTCTACGGTATGGAAGAATTTTTAGGGCTTTGTGATCCCATTCCCCGTTGTCCTTCCTGCGGCGCGGTGATCAAGCCGGATGTGGTGCTCTATGAAGAGAGCCTCAATGGGCATGTTATCGATGAGGCGGTCCGGGCCATTTCTGAGGCAGACATGCTCATCATCGGTGGCACGAGTCTCGTGGTGTATCCGGCGGCAGGGTTTATCGATTATTTCCGCGGCGACGCGTTGGTCCTCATCAATAGGGATCCTACGCCGCGGGACAAGTCGTGCACCCTTGTGTTCCGGGAAAGTGTAGGGGAGGTCCTGGAACAGGCGGTGAAGGAACTGAAAGAGACTGTGTGAGAGGCGCCCGCCCAGGCGGAAGCAATAAAAAAGCTGACCCATAGAGGCCAGCTTTTTTCATTCTGTGGTGCGCTTAGAGGGATTCGAACTCTCGACACCTGGTTCCGGAGACCAGTGCTCTATCCACTGAGCTATAAGCGCATGTTGACTTAACGAAATGTATTATACCATAGCTTTTCCAATTCCTCAACCATAAAATAAAAAGACATGAAGGGCCTTTCTGATTTGCCCCTGCCCTTTAAAAG
>CAUBUJ010000141.1 GCA_958439155.1 uncultured Veillonellaceae bacterium | reverse complement strand
GTGGAATTCTTCCCGGAGCAGCGCCCCTTCCCGCTCGATGGCCTCGTCTTCATTGGCCACGGCGCGGCCGCAGCAGTCAGAGAGCTCTTTCAGGTTCGGCGTGATGGCATACGCCCCGGTGTACTTGGTCCAGTCGCTGCCTTTCGGATCCACCAGGACGGGGATCTTATGGGCATGCCCCCGGCGAATCACTGCCTGAGCGAGAGAGGGCGTAATGAATCCTTTTCCGTAATCGGAAAGGACAATGCACGAAAGGCCTTCTGCCAGTTTTCCGTCGAGCCACCGAAGAAGCGCCGCTTTCCCTGCTTCATCAAGAGGCTGGATCCGCTCGAAATCGAGACGCATCATCTGCTGCCGCGCCCCGAGGATGCGCATTTTCGTGATGGTGCTGTACCCTTCCCGGATCTGGACGCCGCTGTCGTCGATATGAGCCTCCTGAAAAAGGGACTGGAGAATATGGCCGCTCTCATCTTCGCCGCGCATGCCCGCAATGGACACCCGACAGCCGAGAGCCGCCAGATTGGCAGCGGTATTGGCCGCGCCGCCCAGGACAGACCGCTCCGATTTCACCAGATTCACCGGCACCGGCGCTTCCGGCGAAATGCGGCTCACCTCGCCCGACACATAACGGTCCGCCATAATGTCTCCAATCACAGCGGCCCGGACCTTTTCCACCTGCTGCTTCAAAAAGAAAGTTCCTTCCTGTCTCATCGATTCTCCTGATCCATAACTTGCGGGAAACCCCTGTTTTTCCCAAAACCGCCCGGCGCCGTTCTTATAATATGTGAGATGTGTATTCTTTCTTTAAATACTCCCTGGTAAAGGCTGCAAAATTTTCCACCGCTCTGGAAAACGGGGTATATTTCCGCCATACCAGCACCGCCCCTGTCTCGATGGACGGCGACAGCGGGCGCCGGCAGATCCGGGCCTCATCGAGAAAAGGACGGGACCCTTCAATGCAGAGGGAATAACCCAATCCTTTGTAGACGAGCACTGATGCGTTGGTACTCATATTGCAGTCGATGGTCTGTCCGATCCGGGAAAAATAAGGACCGAACCAGTTCCGGATTTCTTTTTTTACCATGGAACGCCAGGGGAAAATTAAATTCTTGCCATCCAGATCCGCCGGCTCTATGCACGATTTCTCGCACAGCGGGTCTCCCGCAGGAAGGAGCATCGCCCACCGTTCCTTCACGGGAAGCCGGATATACTCATAACTGGATAGATCCGCCGGTTCGAGAAAGACCGCCATATCTGCCAGGCCCTGTTCAAGCCGTTCCGAAGCAAGTTCCGCATTGGCTGCGTAAAGTTCCAGATGAACACGGGGATATCTGTCACGAAACGAGCGAAACAGGTCAGCCACGACCTGGACTGAGGAAATTTCCCCGCAGCAGAGAGACACCGTCCCTTCTTCCCCGCCTTCAGAAGAGAGATCCTTTTCCGTCTTGTCCACCAGTTCCAGAATCTCCGCAGCGCGCCTTTGGAGAAGCTGCCCCGCTTCTGTCAATTCAAGACGGCGGGAAGATTTATCGAAAAGGGTGACTCCCATTTCTTCTTCCAGCTGCGCCAGCTGCCGGGACAGGGTTGGCTGGGTGATATAGAGATATTCCGCGGCACGGGTAATATTTCTCTCTTGCGCAACAGTTAAAAAATAACGGAGCAGCCTCAGTTCCATTTTTTCTCCTTTCCTGCCATAGAAGCAGCACTCAGGAATCGTACAAGAAGCAGCGCCTTGGTATTCCTGCAGAAGTTATCTTCTTTATTATACGAAAAGCCCGGGCCATGCACAACAGAAAGACCTGTGCCGCGCCGTTTCCTTACCCTTTCCGCGCGTTCCGTTCCGTGAAATAGAGACGGACCATAAGAAGCACCGCCGAGCACCCTACGCCGATATCAAGCCCCTGCCAGTAGGAAAAGGCGCCGTGATGGAAGAAACGGTCCAGCATAAATCCTGACGGAAAGCAGATAACCCAGTAGGCGATCATCATCAGAAGGAAAGGAATCTTCGTATCCTTGTAGCCCCGGAGGATCCCCTGGATGGGACAGGCCACGGCGTCAAACATCTGCCACGCCGCGCAGTAAAGAAGAAAAATCCCCGCCAGAGCCGTCACCGCCGGATCCGCTGTATAAATCGCGATGATCATATTCCTGCCGAAACCTGTCACCGCTGCCGAACAAAGCCCGAGACAGAGCGCCAGCACGAGCCCGTTCCGCCGGAATTCCCTCGCCTTTTCGCAGCGCCCCGCCCCGACCTCAATGCCTACGAGAATGGTGAGAGCCAGCGAACAGGACAGAGGAATCATGTAGATCACGCCGGAAAAATTCATCGCCGCCTGGTGCGCCGCCAGCACTTCTGTCCCGAAAGGCGCGATAAACGCGACGATGAACCCGAAAAGGCTGGTCTCCATAAACATGCCAAGGCCATTGGGAAGGCCGATCGAGAGATACTCCTTCCAGGTAGAAAGCCGCATGGAAGCGCTGCGGAAAATATCCTGCCCGAAAAGTTCCTGCCGGCGGAGCACGATCCAGAGGAAACAGCACAGAAGAAACACATAAGTGAGCAAGGTGGCAATCCCTGCCCCGATGCCGCCCATGCGGGGCATGCCGCCGTTTCCGAATATAAAGAGGTAATTCAAGAGCCCGTCCACCGGGAGAGCGAGCAGGAAAAAGCGCATGGAAATGGACGTGCCTGCGGCGGTATCGGTGAGATTCCGCAGCACCATCACAGGCATTTCAAAAAATACCGCCGCCGCCATGGCGAGAAGGTAGTACCTGGCAATATACTCCACGTCCGGTTCCAGGTACATCACGGCGAGCACCAGGTCAATGGCGGCAAAATAGAGAAGCGCCGCAAGAAGGGCGATCACAAAACCGAGAGCGAGCCCGGTGCGGACCACTTCCGGAATGGGGCCCCTCTCATTTTTCCCGAGAAGCTGGGCAATCATCGGCGTCCCTGCGGCAAGGATGCCTGCGGAAGATACGCCGATGGGCATAAAAAGACTGGCCCCCACCGACACCCCTGCCAGATCCACCTTGCTCGCGTGGCCGGACATGGCGGTATCAATGAAATTCATGCCGATCATGGACAGCTGGGCTATGAGAATCGGTACCATCACCGATATGAGGCGTTTCATCACTGGCAGCTGGATCATATCTTCTCCTTAATAGCAATACATAAGAAAAAAAGAAAAGGCGGAACGTATTTGACGCCCTCCGCCCTTTCGATCGTACCGGTTATTTCTGATTGGCTTTGGCCCAGTCCGCTTTGAAACGGGAAATGCCTGCATCCGTCAGGGGATGCTTCATCGCGTCCATCAGCACCTGGTACGGAACAGTCGCGATGTCAGCGCCGGCCAGCGCGCATTCCGTAATATGCTGGGGCTTTCTAATCGACGCGGCAATGATCTTCGTCTCAATGCCGTGAAGGCTGAAAATATCAGAAATGGTCTGGATCAGTTCCACCCCATCCCAGCCGATGTCATCAATCCGTCCCACAAAGGGGCTCACATAGGTCGCGCCGGCACGGGCTGCGAGGAGCGCCTGGTTGGCGGAAAATACGAGGGTCACATTGGTGTGGATGCCCAGCTTGGACAGGACCGCCACCGCCTTCATGCCTTCCGGCGTCATGGGGATCTTCACCACAATATGCTTGCCTAGCTTCACCAATTCTTTGGCTTCCTTCACCATGCCTTCCGCGTCATCAGAAAGCACCTCCGCGCTCACCGGGCCGTCTACGAAGGAAGAAATTTCCTTGATCACTTCATGAAAATCCCGGCCTTCCTTCGCTACAAGGGAAGGATTGGTGGTCACGCCGGAAATAAAGCCCATCGCATAGGCTTTGCGGATCGCTTCTACATCAGCGGTATCAATAAAAAATTCCATGTCTGTCTTCCTTTCTTTATAAGGCGCTTCTGCGTCTGTACAGATGTATCTTACCCATAAGAGCGGAAGATTGTCAAATCGGATATGGGATATGGGTTAAGGGAATCCATGGTCGGGAAGGACGGATAGTGCGTCATGCCGGCAGGGTCAAAGGTCTGGAGTCTGAGGTCTGAAGAGGAAAGCGGTGCCGCCTTCGGCGGAATTTTTGGAAGGACTCAGACGCCGTCCAGGCTTTTTCCCATATTCCCGTATTTTGAATAGGAGTCCATTTTCATTCCACCCATTTTTCTTTGTTCCGACAAAGAAAAATGGGTGGAGCCCAAAAAGAAAACGGCCGCCAAGTCTCGCTTTGCCTAATTCCGGTTCCTGGCGGCGGATGGCTTGAAACTCGCTTCGCTCAGACAGTCAAGCCATAATTCCCGCCATCACTCACCTCCGCATCCCTTCGGGCCGGCCGGACTGCGAATGGCCGGGGAGCTGAATGGGATTTTGACGTTTGTTCGCGAGAAGCGCGGTCTCAGGTGCGGTGATTGCGAGGGTTCCCATTATTATGAGGAAAAGTGGTGCCGCATCTTTCTAATAACTGGCGACTAGCAACTAGCAACTGGTAACTGACCCTGAACAGCTGATAGCTGAGAGCTGACGGCTGAAAGCTTTTCGCCCCAGACCTCAGACTGGCAGGCTCTGTACTCTGCGCTTTCCATCGATATGGGCGTCATCTCGACCGGTCGTCATTTTCTCTCTATGAGGAATCACAAATAGA
>CAUBUJ010000140.1 GCA_958439155.1 uncultured Veillonellaceae bacterium | reverse complement strand
CAACATGGTGCGCTTCCCCATACTTCCGCAGCTCCTCAGCAGGGTAGAAATGGATTGGAAGGGCCATGTGACTGGCAAAAGACAATAATCCTTTTTCATCGGCCTTGAGATCGACACTGGCCAGAGATTTCACCTGGTAGGGAAAAATCCCTGCCTGCGCAGCCGCTTTTTCAAAGGCATCCCGGATCAGAGATTCCGGTGTATCCCGCTTGCAGCCTATGCCGACAAAAAGGTTTTCCGGCCGCAGGTATACGTGAGGCGCCTTGACAGGAAGATTCCTTTCCGACACCACCGCCGCGGCGGCACATTCCATATTTTCATTATAAAACACGGGCGCAACGCCGAGAGAAACCAGACGGTCTCTGATCGAGGCGGCGCCTTTCACTTCCGGATCGATGACCCAGAGGAAAGTCTCTCCTGCGGCGATGGCGCTGTTCACCGGCTTCAAAGCCGCCAGCGGTTCTACCCGCATATGGAGGATCCGCGCCGCGTCATCCGGTGCGAGCCGGCCATGGACGTCGGTGGCTGTCGTAATGACTGGATCAGCGCCGGCAGCAGCCGCCGTCTCCCGGCACCAGGCGTTGGCCCCGCCCAGATGCCCTGACAGGAGAGAAATACAGTGTTTTCCGCATTCATCCATGACAAGCACTGCCGGATCGGAAGCTTTGCTCACCACATAGGGCGCGATAGCCCGCACCGCAATGCCGGAAGCCATGATGTAGAGAATCCCCTCATATTGAGAAAAGATCTCCTCGGTGAGCGCAAAAGTCCGGCTGAAGGGAACCGCCTCCCCGCCGCTTTCCGCGCCGCGCCGTTCATAGCAGGTCCCATCTCCGCCAAGGGCGGCTTTCACTGTCTGCCCGAGCCGGGCCCCTTCCGCAGAGACAGAGACGACAGCGTACTTCATTTTTCATCCGTTCCTTTGCGGAACATGGTGGTAAATTTGCTGTCATAGAGCTTGGACAGATCATATTCGCTGTCCAGCACGCGCCCTACCACAATCATCGCCTGGCGGGTCACGCCGTTCTTGTGAAGAATATCGGCGATGGTTTTGATGGTACCCCGGAAAATCCGCTGGTCCGGCCAGGTGGCGCGCACAACGATCGCCACCGGCGTATCTTCCGGATAGCCTCCGTCTACCAGGGTCTTCATGACCTGGTCAATGGCCTGGACAGAAAGGAAAATGCACATCGTCGCCTGATGCTGGGCAAGAGAGACCAGTTTTTCCTTCGGCGGCATAGGAGTGCGCCCTTCCATGCGGGTAATGATGATCGTCTGGGACACATTGGGCAGGGTGTATTCCTGCTTCAGCGCCGCCGCGGAAGCGAGGAACGAACTCACCCCGGGGATGACTTCGAAATTTTCATCGGGCACACCAGCCGCACGGAGACCGTCCATCTGCTCCTGGATCGCGCCGTAAATCGCAGGGTCTCCGGTATGCACCCGGGTCACTACTTTGTCTTCTTTCAGCGCCGCCAGCGTCACTTCCAGCACTTCATCCAGGTTCATAGTGGCGCTGTTATAAATGGCTGCGTCTTTTCTCGCATACTTCAAAATTTCCGGATTCACCAGAGAACCAGCGTAAATCACTACGTCCGCTTCCCCAATGAGACGCTGTCCCTTCACGGTAATCAATTCTGGATCGCCAGGACCGGCGCCGATGAAATATACTTTCCCCATTTGTTCCTCCTCAATATGACAAGTTTTAGCTTTTAGCTGTCAGTCAATTGTATGCCTGAAGCAGCGAAAAGTGAAATATTTTCCCCTGCGGATCAGCTCTTCTTCACTGCTGTGAAAATAAAGACAGGACTCAGCGGATTGTACAAATGATACCGCCCCAGTTTTCTCAGACGGCTCACCTGCATCTGGAACCCTTCAAATGTATAGGGTCTGTCCTTGAATTCGCTCACAATTTCCCCTGTGGTTTCCGCCGTCACCGAAGTGAGCACCATACGGCCTCCCGGCACCAGATGGGCATCGGCCTCATCGAGAATGGCATGAAGATTGCCGCCGCTTCCGCCTACGAGAATCACATGGCACTGAGGCAGATCCTTCATCGCCTCAGGAGCGTTCCCCTGGATCGTTACAATATTTCCGCAGCCAAACTTTTCCGCGTTTTTCTGGATGAGCGAAATCCCCTCCGGATTCCGTTCCACCGCATACACTTTGCCGCGGGATGCGCAAAGCGCCGCTTCGATTGTGAGCGAGCCCGTTCCCGCGCCGATGTCAGCGACCACATCTTCCGGACGGATAGCAGCTTTCACCATTACCATCGCCCGGATCTCGGCCTTCGTCATCGGTACCTTTCCCCGGATGAACTCGTCATCATCGATTCCAAACTGATGCATTATCCCATCACCACCATCACTGATTCACCAAAACCGGGAAGACCGGCGATCTCCGCCAGCGTTCCCTCCTTCACATGCTCTGCCTCATAGGAAATATGCTCCGCCGCGGCAGCCCGGGTATCCGCCGGCCATCCCCGCCGCATGAGCTCTCCCGCGATAAACGCAGGATTATGCTCATGATCCGTCAGGAAGGCAAGGCGCCTTCCCGGCGCGTAGACCAGCTTTTCTTCCGGCGGCATACGCCCATGGAAGGACAGCCAGTCCGCGCCCTGCCAGTATTCCCCAATCCGGCAGAACGCTGCCTGCACGGAAGAAATTCCTGGA
This sequence comes from uncultured Veillonellaceae bacterium, assembly GCA_958439155.1. Lineage (GTDB taxonomy): Bacteria > Bacillota > Negativicutes > Veillonellales > Dialisteraceae > UBA1822. The sequence goes on along the minus strand of CAUBUJ010000140.1, from coordinate 1,999 downwards.
ATGACCTCGATCAGAACCTTGGGAAATTTCACCTTCAGCCACGGGAGCAGGCTGTAAAACCCGGGATCGCCGCTCACCATGACCACCACGTCCCCTTTGGCCAGAGACTGGGCAATCCATTCCGCCAGGAGAGACAGTTTCCCTGTGACCGGGTACGTCTCCTGCCCGTCATGGGCAAAATCCGCCAGTGCCCGCCGCCCGCCGGCAAGGTATTCCGCGCCCTCAATGGCATGAAGCGCCTTCGGCAGAATATAATCCCTGCTGCCGGGGCCGATGCCTGCTACAATCAGCCGATGTGCCATTTTTCTTCCTCAATAATCTCTTTCGCCCGGCTCGACGCAGCAATGACCGTGCCGTCCATCGCCGCGAAAATAACGCCTACCCGGGCTTTTCCGAAAATATACCGTTCGCTCCGCACCTGAGCCCGTTCCACCATCTGCGGATATACCGCCTCCAGATGCTCTCTGGCGATAATCGCCGCTCCTGCGTCCGTCGTGGTGCAGTCCAGAATTTCCCTCACCACCTGCGGCGGCGCACCGTTTAACGCGGCATAGGCTGCCATGGTTTCCATGCGGCCATCACTATTCCGATTATATGTATGAAAACTGCCGGAAGTCACCTTCACAAGCTTGCCCATATGGCCGATGAGCAGGATCTTTTTGAAACCTCCTGCCACAGCCTGCTCCAGCATGAAGCCAATGAAATTGCTTGTCTCAGCGATCACATCCCTCGGGATCCCCATGCGGGCCGCCGCAGTCTCCCCGATCCGGCCCGGCGTGAGCACCACCGCATCATACCCGCAGGCTTTAACCACCGAAATCTGCGGCGCCAGCGACCGTTTATACGCATCTTCACTCATGGGCTTCACAATCCCTGTCGTGCCGAGAATAGAAATGCCTCCTATGACGCCCATTGCTGGATTCAGCGTCTCTTTGGCCAGCTCCAGCCCCTTCGGCACAGATACAGTCACTATGAGCCCCTTGTCACGGCCTACCAACTCCTCATAGACAGAGCGCATCATGAGCTGCGGCCCCGGGTTGATCGCAGGCCGGCCCACCCGGACCTGAAGTCCCGGCTTCGTCACTGTCCCGACGCCCAGACCGGCCCGGAGTTCCAGTCCAGCTTTTTCCCTGTACTGGACCGTTACAACAATCGGCGTACCATGAGTGCAGTCCAGATCATCCCCGCCGTCTTTGAGAGCCGTCGCTGTCCCGATGCCATTCTCTGCCGATGCCGATTCAATGGGCACCGTAATTTCCATATGCTGCGGTGAAAGGACCGTCACCATACGGGGAAATTCCCCGCGGAGCGCCAGAATGGCCGCCTTCATCGCCGCCGTCGCTGTCGCCCCCGTGGTATGTCCCTCACGCATGGGTTTCTCCAATCCCAAGCTATCCATAATCCTCCTTACCGGTAATTCACAAACTGGAGATCCGCCGGCAGATCCTGCTGCTTCAGAAAAGCAATCACCGCCTGGAGATCGTCCTTATCTTTTCCGCTCACCCGGAGCTCATCCCCATTGATCTTGGCCTGTACCTTGATCTTGGATCCCTTGATCCGCTTCACAATATCCTTGGCCAGATCCGATTCAATCCCATTCTTCAAAGTCAGCACCTGGCGCACCATACCGCCCGCGGCAGGTTCCTTCTTGCCTTCGCTGATATTCTTGAGAGAAATCCCGCGCTTCACCAGTTTGCCGTTCAAAATATCACGCACCAGGCGAAGCTTGAAATCATCATCTCCCACGATGGTAATCGACGCTTCCGCCAGCGTTACAGTACTCTTGCTGCCTTTGAAATCATAGCGCGTCCGAATTTCCTTCGCCGCCTGGTTCACCGCATTCGCAGCCTCTGCCAGATCCGTGCGGCACACCACGTCAAACGAATAATCCTTTGCCATAAGAACCTCCTGATAAAAAAGAAATAGACCGGATGCGTTAACTACATTATTATAACATTGGCCTTTTGCGCTTGTAAAATAAATATAAATCTGCCCTTCC
>CAUBUJ010000139.1 GCA_958439155.1 uncultured Veillonellaceae bacterium | reverse complement strand
TGACAAGCGCAATGCCCAGGGAGAAGCTTTCGGCTGGATCAATTTCCGCACGGCCCTAGCCAAGTCAGACAATGTGTACTTCTATGAAATCGGCCGGCGCCTCGGCATCGACCGGATTGAAGCGATGTCCCGTGCCTTTGGCCTTGGAAAGCCTACAGGGATCGATCTCAACGGGGAATCGGAAGGCAACGTGGCAAGTGAAGCGTATAAGAAGAAAGTCTTCAACGATGACTGGTACCTGGGGGAAACCTTTGATGCCGCCATCGGACAGAGCTACACCCTTGCGACGCCCCTCCAGATGGCCATGGTCTATTCAGCCATCGCCAACGGCGGCTTCCGGTACCAGCCGTACCTGGTGAGCCGCATCGACAATCTGGACGGTACGCCGAATACGATTTTCTCGCCGAAACAGCTGGGGACGCTCCCTGTATCCAAAGCCAATCTGGCGGTGATCCAGGATGGTCTCCGCGCGGTCATGGGGCCGGAAGGCACAGGGGGATTCCTCTTTGAGCATTATCCCATCTCCATTGCGGGCAAGTCCGGAACGGCAGAAACAAATGGCCTTGATAACGGCTGGTTTGTGGCTTATGCGCCGGCAGATAAACCGGAAATTGTGGTGCTCGCCATGTTTGAGCACAGCGGCTTCGGTTCTGATTCCGCCGCACCGGTAGTGAAAGACATTATGGACGCGTACTTCCATATCGGTGCCTACGCGCCGGGGACGAAAAAGGAAAAAGCCTTGGAGAAAAAGCCATGACGGAAATTCTGGCTCTCGCATCGGGCAAAGGCGGTGTAGGGAAAACGTTCCTCACCGCCGCTCTCGGTCTCGCCCTCGGAGAGAGGGGACACCGGGTACTTCTCATTGACGGAGACGCAGGCATGAAAAATCTGGACATTCCTCTGGGAATTTCCCCGGACAGCCCTGACTTGTGGGCACTGGCGGAAGGCCGGTGTCTTCCGTCGGAAGCGGTCCTTCCTGCGGCGGAACATGTGGATTTTATCGCTGCTCCTGCCGGGACGGGCTGGAAAGACATGACCAGGGGAGCGCTTCTGACAGTGCTGGAAGATATGGAAGGGCGCTATGACTATATTTTGATGGATTGCCCCGCAGGCCTCGGCAAGGGACTCCGTTTTGCCCGGCACGCCGCAGACCGGCTGCTTCTCGTGGCCTCTCCCGATCCGGCTTCGCTCCGGGCAGTGTGCCGCGTCGGCGCGTGGGCACAAGAAAAAAAGGAAACCGCCGTCGTGTGTAATGATTTCGGCCGTCCCGGAGGCGACCCGGTGTCTTTGAAAGATGCGGCCGCAGGGCTGCCCTTTCCTTTTGCCGGCGTGGTACCCCACAGCGGGGAAGCGGCGCTGCTTGCGGCAAAGGGACGGCTCGCTTCGTGCGGGCCCGGTCCTTTCCAGACCGCCCTTCAGATGGTGTGCGCCCAATGGCTCGGCGGTGCGGAGTATCCCTTCCGGCAGTGGGAGGCGCTGCTCCCGCATCAGAGCGGGGAAAAGACGGGCCGTCCTCTCCGGCAGCGGCTCATAGGCGCCTCTTGGAAATGGCGCAGGAGATGAATCTATGAATTTTTTGTATTACTGGCGCCGCATTGACGGAACGCTCCTTTTGACGATTCTCGCTCTGGCCGGTTTGGGGATTCTCATCATCGGCAGCGCGACCCATATGAACGCCGCCGATGACCCGGCGCGGTTTAATTTTGTCTCCCGGCAGGCAGTATTTTTCCTGGCGGGCCTGGCGGCAGCGGGATTTCTCATGCGCTATGACTACCGCGTGCTCTACCGGTGGGCGCCGGCGCTCTACGTGATCAACTGTATCATGCTGCTGGTGGTGCGCTTTGCCGGAACGAGCGCGCTCGGCGCGCAGCGCTGGATCCAGCTGGGACCAGTGACGCTCCAGCCGTCAGAATTCGCCAAGGTCCTCATGATCATCTGCCTGGCGCGGCTCCTGACCGACCATAAGGGGGGCTTCCGCACGTGGAGAAGTCTTTTCCCTGTGGCGGCGATGATGATTCTTCCTTTTATTCTCGTTTTCATCCAGCCGGACCTGGGCACCAGCCTTGTATTCTGCGCGATCTGTTTCGGCATGCTCTTCCTTTCCGGTCTCCGGATGAAGCTTGTGGGGGAAGTGGCAGCCATCGTGGCGGCGGTATTTCCCCTGCTCTGGTTCTTCGTATTTCACGAATACCAGAAAAACCGGGTGCTCGTCCTTTTTGATCCCAATATCGATCCTTTCGGGTCTGGGTACCATGTCATCCAGTCGAAAATTTCCATCGGCAGCGGCGGATTCATGGGGCAGGGACTCTTTGAAGGGACCCAGAGCCAGCTGAATTTTCTTCCGGAAAACCACACAGACTTCATTTTCTCCGTTATTGGGGAGGAACTGGGATTTTTAGGCGCGATTTTCCTTCTTTTCCTCTTTTTCCTTCTTCTCTATCGGGCGATTATGATTTCCCGCACATCCGGCGATTCCTTCGGAAGCCTTCTGGCATGCGGCATTTATTCCATGTGGCTTTTCCAGGTCTTCATCAATATCGGCATGACCCTCGGCATTATGCCTGTCACAGGGATCCCGCTTCCCTTCATCAGTTACGGCGGCAGCGCTCTCATGGTGAATATGCTCTGCGCCGGCCTCTTGATGAATATTTATGTGCGCCGGAAAAAGCTGATGTTTAATTAATAAATCAAGCGCCTCCCGCAGATGCGGAGAGACGGTCTTCTTATTATTTTCTATATTCTCTATCTTGGCAGGAGTGAAGTCATGAACCAAGTCAAACTGGATCCGGTGTGGCTGATGCATATCCAGAAGCCGGCCCGTTATATCGGCGGGGAATGGAACAGCGTCGTGAAAGATCATAGCAGCGTAGAAGTCACTGCGGCGCTGGCCTTTCCCGATGTATATGAAGTAGCGATGAGCCATTTGGGACTCAAAATCATTTACAGCGTCATCAACAAAAGAAGCGACGCCCTGGCGGAACGGGTTTACGCGCCCTGGGTGGATATGGAAGCGCTCATGAAAGAAAAAAAGCTTCCTCTCTTTACACTGGAAACGAAAACGCCGGTCAGGGATTTTGACCTGCTCGGATTTACCCTCCCTTATGAAATGTGCTATACCAATGTGCTCAACATGATGGATCTCGCCGGCATTCCGGTCCGTACGAAAGACCGGACCGAAGCAGATCCCATCGTCGCTGCCGGCGGGCCCTGCGTGTACAATGCCGAGCCGGTGGCGGATTTCTTCGACCTTTTCTTCGTCGGCGAAGGGGAGGACCTGGTAGGGGAATTTATCGAAGTGATGAAAATGTGGAAGCGCGAAGGAAAACCTGGCGGCCGGCGGGAACTCCTGCGCCGAGCGGCCCATTTGAAAGGCATTTACGTGCCGTCTTTCTATGAAGCTTCCTACAATGAGGAAGGGCGCTTCCAGGAGATTCATCCCCTTCTGGAAGACGCGCAGTTTCCTGTGGAGAAGCGGATCATCCAGGATGTGGACCATGTCACTGTCGATGACCATCCGATTCTGCCCCATATTGAAATCGTCCATGACCGGGCGGTGCTGGAAATGTTCCGCGGCTGCAGCCGGGGATGCCGTTTCTGCCAGGCCGGCATGATTTACCGCCCTGTCCGTGAAAAATCGGAAGAAACGCTCCAGGAGATCGCGGAAAAGCTGATCCGGAACACCGGCTACAATGAAATGTCTCTCATGTCCCTGTCGTCGGCGGACTATTCCCGCCTGCCTGACCTGGTAGACCACTTGATGGCCCGTTTCAAGGACCGCCGGGTCAGCGTGAGCCTGCCGTCGCTCCGGGTAGACAGTTTTTCCATTGATATCGCGAAAAAAATCCAGCAGGTCCGGAAGAGCGGCCTCACTCTTGCGCCGGAAGCAGGGACCCAGCGTCTCCGGGACGTGATCAATAAAAATGTCACCGAAGAGGATATTATGTCCGCCTGCGGCAACGCTTTCAGAAACGGCTGGAAAAAAGTGAAGCTCTATTTCATGATGGGCCTTCCCACAGAGACCGATGAAGATCTCGCAGGCATTGCCGATCTGGCAGGGCGCATTCACGAACTGTACCACACCATCCGGGGGCGCTACGACTGCCGCATTACCGTGAGCGTTTCCAGCTTTGTTCCCAAGCCGTTTACTCCCTTCCAGTGGATGGGCCAGCTTCCAGTGGCGGAAATTGAGCGGAAGCAGCAGTACCTGCGTTCTCTTTTTACAAACCGCCATATTAAGTTCGCCTACCATGACGCCAAGACCGGTTATATTGAAGCGGTGCTGGCCAGAGGAGACCGCCGTCTGTCGGACGTTCTCGAAGCGGTGTGGAAAAAAGGCGCCACTTATGACAGTTGGACCGAATTCTTTGATTTTGACCGGTGGATGGAAGCTTTCCGGGACTGCCATATCGATCCGGACAGCTATGCCGCCAGAGAGAGGGATCTCTATGAACCGCTGCCATGGGATCATATATCCTGCGGCGTGACGAATGCGTACCTCCGGAAGGAATGGCGCCTTTCCGCACGGGGCGTGACCACCGCGGACTGCCGGTGCCATTCCTGCAATGGCTGCGCCGTGTGCCCGGTGCTGCCCGCGTCTATTATTGATTATCACAAGGAGAATATAGGCCATGAGAAGGCTGTTTTTAGCTATCACGAAAGGTGAGGAACTGCGGTTCCTGGG
>CAUBUJ010000138.1 GCA_958439155.1 uncultured Veillonellaceae bacterium | reverse complement strand
GCGCTCGCTTCTATTTCGGTGGACTTCTACAAAAATGGTCTCCAGGTAGGGGATATGGCAGCGGATATTCTTGACGGCAAATCCAAGCCGGAAACCATGCCGATCCAGGATCCGAAAGATTTGACGGTGATGATCAATAAGAAAAACGCAGAGCTCCTGGGACTGTCTATTCCAGATGTTTACAAAGACGCGGAACTGGTCGGATAAGGGGCATGAAAAAAGAGCAGGTGCATGGGAGCGCTTGCTCTTTTTTTGTGCCGCTCATGTGCAGGAAAACGCAGTTCATCATGGGGGCGGAGTCTGAAGTCTGAGGTCTGGAGTCTGAAGAGGAAAGCAGCGCCGCCTTCGGCGGGATTTTGAAAGGTTCTCAATCGCCGAACGGGCTCAGTTCATGTTTCTCTTTTTAGGAATAGGAGTCCATTAGCATTCCACCCATATGATTTCTTTTCCAATGAGCTTCATTGGAGGAGCAACATTTCTTTTCTTGGCCGTCCAAGAAAAGAAACGCTGCCAAAGAAAAGAAACCGCCGGCCAGTCTTGCTCGGCCTTGCTCCGGTTCGTGATGGCGGATGGCTTGAAACTCGCTATGCTCAGACAGTCAAGCCATAATTCCCGCCATCACTCACCTTCGCATCCCTTTGGGCCGGCCGGACTGCGAATGGCCGGGGAGCTGAATGGGATTTTGAAACTTGTAGTCAGACGCGCGGTCCCAGGTGCGCTGATTTCGGGTATTGGCATGCGTACAACCCCAAAATAGAAAAATGGCACTTTACAAGGCTCGCCCCGGGTAGGGGAGAGCTGTCAGCGAAGCTGACTGAGAGGGGATGCGCCTGCGTATATGCTGGTTTTCAACTCGTTATGCGCGGCGAAGCCATTTATAAAAAGTTTTTCCAATTTCCTCTTCAGACTTCTGACTCCCGACTTCAGACTGCCTGCCTGCACAAATGACGCACAATCCGCCTTAGACCGCGGGCCCCGTCCCAATGACGCACGGTGTGACGGCGGTGTCCCCGGACCGGATCCCTATTTTCCAAAAGCCTTTTCCGCCAGCATCTTGGCGCATAAAGCAAGGCCGGCTCCGTCTTCCTCGTCGAAGCGCGCTTTTTTCCGGCTGTCTATATCGATGACGCCATAGAGGGTGTCTTTCTCCAGAATAGGGACTACGATTTCCGAGGCAGAGCTGGCGTCGCAGGCGATGTGGTTCTCGCAGCGGTGTACGTCGGCGACGATCTGGGCGCGCCGTTCTTTCGCGGCGGTGCCGCATACGCCCCGTCCGACGGCAATTTCCGCGACCGCCGGTTTTCCCTGGAAGGGGCCCAGTACGAGGCGGCCTTCTTTCATGAGGTAGAAGCCGGTCCAGCTTACGTCTTTCATGTAGAGGGAAAAGAGGGCGGATGCGTTGGCCAGTACTGCATAGAGGTCGCCCGTTTCCTCTGTCATGTGTTCAATGAGCCTTGCCATTTCCGCGTAGAGCTCCGGCTTGGAGGCGAAATATTTCATTGGAATGTCCATGGGAATCTCCTTTTCTTTCTGAATTTTCCTTATTGTAGCACGAATGGCGGATGGATTTGACATTCTTTTTCTTAAATGGTATAGTACAACCAATTCTTGCACAGGATAGTATATGTACGCAGGGAAGAGAAGAGTAGGAAAGAGGAACTGTTTCAGCGAGCCCGGTCTGGTGAAAGCGGGCGCAGCGAATCTTTTTGAAGATGGCCTCTGAGCGGGACCGCCGAGCTTCGGCAAAGCGGTCCGGGCGCGCCCGTTACAGCGCTATGGTATTGAAGGGCCCGGCCCTGCGTACCTGATGAGGCGGCCGCGGTGACGCGGCGGTGAAACTGGGTGGTAACACGGTACTCCGTCCCTATAGGGAGGGAGCTTTTTTATTGCAATCATACTTTGGAAGAGGAGAATGGATTATGCCGATTAAAATTGATGATGGAATTTCCGCGCTGGACGGGCTGAAAAAAGAGGGGATCGTCACGATTGGAAAGGAGCGGGCCCGCACCCAGGATATCCGGCCGCTGAAGATTTTGATTTTGAACCTGATGCCCATCAAGAAGCCTACAGAGCTGCAGCTGCTCCGCCTTCTCGGTGATTCCCCGCTCCAGCTGGACGTGGATTTCGCCCGCGTCGCTTCCCGGGAATCGACCCACACTGAGCCGACGTACCTGAACCAGTGTTATTACACCTTCGATGAAATCAAGGACAATTATTATGACGGCTTCATTATGACCGGTGCGCCGGTAGAAACCATGCCTTATGAAGAGGTGGAGTACTGGCCGGAAATTATGAAATATTTTTCCTGGGCGGATACCCATGTCTTCTCGGTGCTTCACTTCTGCTGGGCCGCCCAGGCGGGGCTCTACCGGGATTACGGCGTACAGAAACGGGTGCTGCCGCGGAAACTTTTCGGCATTTACCAGTATGGCCTTACCGTGAATTATCATCCCCTCCTCCGGGGGTTCGACGACCGCTACTTCATTCCCCAGTCCAGGCATACCGCCATTGATGACCGAAAGGTGGACGCGACCAGAGAACTCCAGGTGCTGTCCCGGTCGGCGGAAAACGGCATCAATATCGCTGCCGACTACGATTCCCGGCGGATCTTCGTGCTCGGCCATTTCGAGTATGATGTGGGGACCCTTGAGTGGGAATACAAACGGGACCGGGAAAGAGGAATGCACCCGAAGCTGCCGGAAAATTACTATCCCTATGACGATCCCCAGGAACATCCCCGCTTCGTCTGGTGCAGCTATGCCCATCTTTTCTACCACAACTGGCTGAACCTGGTCTACCAGGAGACGCCTTATGATTTGACGAAACTTGTGCCGCACAAGTAAGGAAGCCGGCACAAGAGGAGGCTGTATGATACATACGCTGCGCAGGATCAGGAAATGGTTTCTTCTTCCCTTTCTGGTTCTTTCTCTTTTCGCTTTTGCCGGATGCGGCGGGGAAAAGAAGGATCGCCCTCTCCAGGTGGGGATGGACGCGAGCTATGCCCCTTTCGGTTTCCAGAATATGGATACGAAAGAATATGAAGGATTCGATGTGGATGTGATCCGCGCCATCGCGGCGGAAGAACATTTTCCCATCCAGGTGGTGAATCTCAATTTTGACGGGCTCATTCCGGCGCTCCAGACGGGAGATCTTGACATTGTCATCAACGATATGACCATTACGGATGAGCGGAAGAAGTCGGTGGATTTCTCAGAGCGCTACTATATCGCCGGTCTTGGCATTGTGACCCGGAAGGACAATGGAGAGATCCGGAGCGAGGCTGATCTTGCCGGGCGGACCATCGGCGTGTCCATCGCTTCCACCGGGGAGGAAGCGGCCCGGAAGATTCCCGGGGCGAAGGTGAAGAGCTACAATGCCATCACCGATGCCTTTCTTGATTTGAAAAATGGCGGTGTGGAAGCGGTGCTCAATGATTATCCGGTGGACCTGTACTATGTGGCAAAACAAGGGCCGGAGCTCCAGGTACTTCCTCATCCGATCACTACAGAAGACCTGGGGATTGCCGTGAAAAAAGGAAATACCGAACTGCTCGCAAAAATCAACAAGGGCCTTTCGGCGATCAAGAAAAATGGGAAGTACAGCGAGATTTATAAAAAATGGTTTGGCCGAGAGCCGCCGGCCGAGCTTCTGCGGTAAGGAAAGAAGGAAAAGGAATGGACTGTATCGCTAAGATTCTAAAAAAGCGTCCCTTTGCCGTATTAGACGGCTCTTCCGCAACGGAACTGGAACGGCTCGGGTGTGATCTGAAAGACTCTCTCTGGTCGGCGCGGGCTCTTTATGAGCGGCCGGATCTGGTGAGGAAAGTGCACCGGAGCTACCTCGCGGCAGGGGCGGATATTGTGGAGTCCGACGGCTACCAGGCGACAGTGCCTGGCTTCATGAAGAAGGGCTTTACCAGGAAAGAAGCGGAAGATCTCCTGCGCCGTTCCGTACGGCTCGTGAAGGAAGCCTGTGCCGCCTATGGCGGGAAGGGACCGTCCCGTCCCATCGGCGCGGCGGCGGTCGGTCCTTACGGGGCGTACCAGGCGGACGGGTCAGAATACAACGGCCGTTATCACGCGGGCCCGGCGGAAGTGGAAGCGTTTCACCGGGAGCAGCTCAAAATCCTTGCCGAAGAAGCGCCGGATCTTTTCGCCTTCGAGACGCTTCCCCTCCTGTGGGAAGCGGAAGCGCTGTGCCGCGTGCTCTCTGATATCAAAGGCGCCACTGCATGGGTGAGCTTTTCCTGCCGGGACGGACAGTATACCTGCGGCGGCGACGACATCGGGGACTGCGCCGCTTTCCTGGACCAGGTGCCCCAGATCGCTGCCGTCGGGGTGAACTGCATCGATCCGGCCTACGGAGAGTCCCTGATCTGCCGCATCCGGGAGCGTACAGAGAAACCCATCGTGATTTATCCCAATTCAGGAGAGACCTATGACCCGGTGGAGAAGTGCTGGCACGGGACGGCGTCGGATTTCCGCCATCTCGCCAGGGGCTGGTATGACCGGGGCGCGCGGATCATCGGCGGGTGCTGCCGCACAGGGCCGGAAACGATCCGCGCCATCGCCGCCGTGCGGCAGGACATTGTAGAAAAAGGCCGGGCAGTCCGCCTGTGACAGGGAAGAGAGGGCCGTTCTTTTCTTAGAAATTGCCTCTCCTATTGAATTTCCCTTATTTTCTATGG
>CAUBUJ010000137.1 GCA_958439155.1 uncultured Veillonellaceae bacterium | reverse complement strand
TATTATAGCATACGCCGTACTGATGCGTAAGAGAAAGTAAGGAAAATTAAAGGTCCAAGGCCCTTCCCCCTCTGCCGGCGCCGCGCCGGGAAAGCGCAACGCCATGAAAAACAGGCCCCATGGTGAATGCTTATTTTACGTAAGGCACTTCACCGGGCCGGACCATTCCCAGGTCATCCCGCGCTTTTCGTTCAATCTCATGGGGATCCTGCAGATCTTCTGTCTCTTTTTGGAGTCGTTCTTTCTCCTGGAGCAGCGCATCCCTGGTCTTTTCCGCTTCGGCGATCTGCTGCTCCATCCGGTACATGTCATATCCGCGAAGCGCTCCCGCTGCCACAGCCATGGCCAGGATAAAATAGAAAACAATCCTTATCCCATGCGTTCTTTTTCTTTTACTCATCCGCTTCCCTTCCCATGAGGCGGTTCACCCATTTATACAGCGCCGGTTCCGCCGCAAGCGCCGCCTCATAGGCTTCTTCATCCGCTGCCGCCTGGAAGCCGTAATCGAGAAGTCCCTTCACATCGTTCCACCGGTTTTTATCATTGTACACGGCAGTGATCATGAGGCGCCCATTCCGCTCCGCGGAAGCCACGAGACAGTCTCCCGCCGCCTCGGTCATGCCCGTCTTGATTCCATTGGCCCCAGCATAGCCGCTTCCGAGAAATTCATTTCTGTTTTCTATATTCCGATACATCCCGTCCCGGTAGGTCAGCTTATGGGTCTTTTCTTTCACAATCGCCTGAAATTCTGAATTTTTCATGGCGTAAGCGGCGATTTTGACCATATCATCGGCGGTGGTGTAATGATTGGGATCGGTCAGGCCATTGGGATTGGCGAAATGGGAATGGGATACACCGATGGAGGACGCTTTCTCATTCATCATGGCCACAAAACGTTCATACGATCCGCCTACGGTCTCTCCTGCAGCGACCGCCGCATCATTGCCGGAAACGAGCATCATCCCGTACAGGGTCTCTCTGAGAGAAAGAGGCATATCGGGGCGCACCCCGAGATTGGTCCCATCCTGGGCCATGGCGCGGGGTGATACCCGCACATTCTGGTCCAGCAGGGCTTTCCCCTCCTCCAGCGCGATGATGCAGGTGAGAATTTTTGTGGTGCTTGCCGGATAGATTTTGAGTTCCCCGTTTTTCTCCCCATAGATCCGGCCGGTATGCCCGTCAAGGATGGAAAAAGAGACCGCTCCGGTCTCCGGCAGAGGACGGGCTTCCGGCGGCTGCGGCGGCGGAGGCGTGATATACACCAGCGCCCCTGCCGCGCCTCCCAAAACAACCATCACCATCACAAGTGCCGTCAAAAATTTCCGCATCCTGATTCCTTTCTGCCCCATGGGGCCGTTTCTTTATAATCCCTATTGTAGCACAGCTTCCAACGCTGACAATAGCCGGAAGAGGCAGCGCAAATAAAAAGAAATCCCCTCCCTGGAGGAAGGCATTTCCCTTTATTCCACCGTTTCTCCCTGCACCACCATCTGGCGCTCATCTTTCCGGAGCCGGAAGAAATGATACACACTTTCTGCGGCGCGCCGGTTCATGCCCTGCACCTGGGCGAGTTCTTCTACAGAGGCCTTTTTCATATCGTCGATAGAGCGGAACGCTTTCCAAAGGGCATTGCGCCTCGCCGGACCGATACCGGGAATATGGTCCAGGAGAGATTCAGCGTTGCGCTTCACCGTCCATTTTCTGTGATAGGTAATGACGAAACGGTGCGCTTCGTCACGGATGTACTGGAGAAGCTGCAGCGCCGGCTCATGAGGATCCAGAACCACAGGGTCCTCACTTTTTTCCGTGTAAATCTCCTCCATGCGCTTCGCCAGACCAATCACCGGCGCGTCGCATCCGGCGGCGCGGATCACAGGAAGCGCCGCGTGGAGCTGGCCCAGGCCGCCGTCGAGAACGATCAGATCCGGCGCGGGCCAGTCTTTTTCATGGCCGTAACGGCGGCGCATCACTTCCGCCATGGATTTGAAGTCGTCCGGCTTTCCCTGGGTGGTCTGGAGCTTGAATTTCCTGTATTCCCCCTTGTCCGGGCGGCCGCCGGTGAAGACCACCATAGAGCCGGTGGTCTCCGCCCCCTGGTTGTGGGAAATATCGAAACATTCCATCCGCTCCGGAAGGCGGGGCAGGTCCAGCACTCTCTGGAGCGTTTCCAGAGCCCCTCTTTCCCGGGCATCCCGGTATTCCCACTGAAGCTTCTTGTCAGACAGGTACTTGGCGGCATTGGCCGCTGCCATATCTTTCAGGCGCCGCTTGAAGCCCCGTTCCGGCACGTAAATGCGGGTGCCCCCGCCGCGGCGGGAGGAGAGCCATTCCGCGAGGAGCGCGCTGTCCGTGGGAAGGAGCGGCACAAGAATTTCCTTCGGAGCCGTCAGGCCGTCCGCGCCGTAATAATTTTTGATGAAACCGGCAAGGATATCCCCGTCGCTTTCGCCGGCACTGTCAGAAATATTAAAATTTTCTTTTCCCACCATACGGCCGAACCGGATATAGAAAACTTCCAGACCTGCGTGCTCTCCATCCCGCGCAAGGCCCACCACGTCGAAGTCCCCCTCTTTGGCGACGATGTTCTGCCGCTGCTGCACGCTCTGAATGGCGCGGATCTTATCCCGGAGAGAAGCGGCCTTCTCGAAATCGAGCGCCTCCGAGGCATCTTCCATTTCTTTCTGAAGGCGCCGCACCATATCTGTGTTTTTCCCTTCCAGAATATCTGTCAAGTCTTTCACAATCTTGTCATAGTCCTCTCTCGTGCAGCAGCCGCAGCAGGGGGCGCAGCAGAAATGGAGATGGTACTGGAGACAGGGCCGGTCCACCTTCATATTCCGGCAGGTCCGGATGGGATATTCCTTCCGGAGGAGACGCAGTGTCTCCCTGAGACTCCCCACGTCGGTGAAGGGGCCGAAGTAATGGGCGCCGTCATCGCGGCGCATATTCCGCGTCACGAAGAGGCGGGGCCACTTTTCATTGGTGATTTTCACGTACGGATAGGACTTGTCATCCCGGAGGGAAATATTGTACTTAGGATGGAGCTCCTTGATGAGGCTGCACTCGAGAATGAGCGCCTCCATTTCGGTGGCGGTCATGGTAATATCCAGGTCTTCCGCGTGGCGGATCATGGCCGCTACCTTGGGGGACCGGTTCTTGTCTTCCCTTACGTAGGAACGGACCCGATTCTTCAGGTTCACCGCCTTTCCTACGTAGATGACCTTCCCTTCCTTGTCCTTCCAGCGGTACACCCCGGGACAAGTCGGGAGGGCTTCCACTTTCGCGCGGATCTTGTCATTCACCGCGATCATGATGGGCCTCCATAAGCTTTCTTGTGCGCGCAATCACCGGTGCCAGGTACTGCCCCGTATAGGAGCGGGCCACCTGACAGATCTCTTCCGGCGTCCCTTCCGCGATGACCTCGCCCCCTTTGTCTCCCCCTTCCGGGCCGAGATCAATAATATGATCCGCTGCCTTCACAACGTCCAGGTTGTGCTCGATCACCACCACTGTATTTCCCTGATCGACCAGTTCCTGGAGAATGAGGAGAAGCTTCCTTATATCTTCGCTGTGAAGACCCGTAGTGGGCTCATCAAGAATATAGAGCGTGCCGCCGGTGCCGCGCCGCATCAGTTCAGTGGCAAGCTTCACCCGCTGCGCCTCCCCGCCGGACATGGTCGTCGCCGGCTGTCCCAGATGGATGTATCCCAGGCCCACCCGCTGTAGCGTAGAAAGTTTCCGCACAATCCTGGGATGATTTTCGAAGAAAGGCAGCGCTTCGTCCACGGTCATATTGAGCACATCAGAAATATTTTTTCCTTTATAGGTGACCTCGAGAGTCTCCCGGTTGTACCGCGCGCCGTGGCATACTTCACAGGGCACGTATACATCCGAGAGGAACTGCATTTCAATCTTGATGATTCCGTCGCCATGGCATACCTCGCAGCGGCCGCCTTTAATATTAAAGCTGAACCGGCCCGGCTTGTATCCCCGCATTTTCGCTTCCGACGTCTGGCTGAAGAGCTCCCGGATGTCGTTGAAAACGCCGGTATAGGTCGCCGGATTGGACCGGGGCGTACGGCCAATGGGCTGCTGATCAATATTGATGATCTTGTCGATGTATTCTCCCCCTGTAATGGCGTCGTATTTCCCTGTGCGGTAGTAAGTCTTATTTTTCATGTTGGAAAGACCACGGAAGAGAATCTCATTGATAAGGGTCGACTTGCCGCTGCCCGACTCTCCTGTAACCACAGTGAAGGCGCCGAGAGGAATCTTCACGGTAATATGTTTCAAATTGTGCTCCGCCGCGCCCTTAATGGTGAGGAAGAGCCCGCTGCCGGCGCGGCGCTTTGCCGGAAGGGGAATGTACATATCCCCTTTCAGGTACTGGCCGGTATAGGATTCTTTCACTGCCTCAATATCAGGCACCCGCCCCTGGGCCACTACATGACCGCCGTTTTCCCCTGCGCCGGGACCGATATCGACGATCCAGTCTGCCGCGCGGATCGTATCTTCATCGTGCTCTACCACGATGAGGGTATTGCCGATATCCCGCATATTTTTGAGCGTAGCCAGAAGCTTGTCATTGTCCCGCTGGTGGAGCCCGATGGACGGTTCATCGAGAATGTACAGCACCCCCACCAGGCCGGAACCGATCTGCGTGGCCAGACGGATCCGCTGGGACTCGCCGCCGGAGAGAGTGGAAGCGCTCCGGGAAAGCGTCAGATACTC
>CAUBUJ010000136.1 GCA_958439155.1 uncultured Veillonellaceae bacterium | reverse complement strand
AAGATCTCTCCACTCTTTCTCGTACTTTTTTATTTAGAACGATGCATACCGCAGGATATGACCGGTCGAGATGACGCGTAATTCGCATAATCCCAGCCCGTTCGGCGTTTGAGAACTACCAAAATTCCGCCGAAGGCGGCAACACCCCTTTAAACTGGTAGCTCTCAACTCTAAACTTTCCCATGCCCATGCGGCGAGCATCCACCGCTCTGCGCTTTGCGCTCTGTACTCTGCGCTCCGTTCCCATGAAGCACCAGCGTGTCCTGCAACTCCGCAGCCGTCCGGCGCTTGAGGACTATAAAAATTTTTTCCGCTTCCCTCTTCAGACTCCAGACTCCTGTCTTCAGACCCCGCTCCAATGACGCGCCATCCGCCTTTGACCTTTGACTTCAGACCTTTGACCCTGCCGTCAATGAAGCTGTATACCCATTCTGCGCTTCATGTCTCTCTAAATGAAAATAATTATCAAATTTCACGGAGGACATATCCCATTTCCTTTTGAAGAATGCTATAATAAAGCATAGTTTTATGATTGTTGTCATGGAGGTATATATGGAAACATACAGCCGGAAGAAAACGGTATGGCAGCGTCTGGGGACGGAGGAACGGAAAGCCGTCATGGACTACTGCGAAGGATATAAAGCATTTCTGGATGTGGCCCGCACGGAGCGCCTTGCTGCGGCGGAGATCATCCGTCAGGCAGAGGCCCATGGGTTCCAGCCGGTATACAGCATGAAAGAGCTGAAAGCCGGGGACAAGGTGTACTGGAATCAGAAGGGGAAGTCTGTGGTCCTCGCGGTGATCGGCGAGAAGCCTGTCCATGAAGGAATCAAGATCGTCGGGTCCCATCTCGATTCGCCCCGTCTCGATCTGAAAGGCAATCCTCTTCACGAGCAGGACGGCCTGGTGTACTTCCGCACACATTACTATGGCGGCATCAAGAAGTACCAGTGGACCACCATTCCGCTCGCGCTCTGCGGCGTCGTCTTCACGAAGGACGGAAAGAAAGTAGAAATCAATATCGGCCTTAAAGAGGACGATCCGATTTTCTACATTTCCGACCTTCTCATTCACATGGCCCAGGACCAGATGAAGAAAACCCTCGCTGACGGCGTCACCGGGGAACAGCTCCAGGCGATCATCGGCTCCAATTCCGATGACGGCGAGACGGCAAAGGATGCCATTTACAAGCTGCTGAAAGAAACCTACGGCATTGAGGAAGAAGATCTGGCCACGGCGGAACTGGAACTGGTGCCGGCCACGAAGAGCCGCGATGTAGGCTTTGACCGGTCTCTCATCGCTTCCTACGGCCAGGACGACCGGGTCTGCTCCTACGCGAATATGCAGGCCCTCTTTGACGCCAAGCCCGGCACCTATACCCAGGCGGCGCTTCTCACCGATAAGGAAGAAATTGGCTCTTACGGCAATACCGGCATGGAATCTTCCTATTTTGTGAAATTCGTGATGAAGCTCCTCTCCCTCCAGGGCGCGGGCAGCCTTCTCGATTTCTATGAAACCATGGAAAACAGCGAGATGCTCTCGGCGGATGTGAACAGCTGCCTTGACCCGATGTTCCCGGAAGTGACGGAGAAGGACAATTCGTCCCTCTGCGGCTACGGCATCGCCCTCACCAAGTATACCGGCGCCCGGGGAAAGGCCGGCAGCAATGATGCCAACGCAGAATTTATGCACAAAGTACGCACCATTTTCAATGAAAATGATGTGGCCTGGCAGATCGGCGAGCTCGGCAAGGTCGACCAGGGCGGCGGCGGCACCATTGCTTTCATGATGGCTGACTGGGGCTGTGAAGTAGTGGACTGCGGCACGTCTATGCTCTCCATGCACGCGCCCTATGATCTTCTCAGCAAGGCTGACGCCTATGAGACGTGGAAAGCGTACAAAGCGTTCTTTGAAAGCAAGTAATAAAGCAATTAAAAAGGACTCCTCTCTGTGAAGAGTCCTTTTTGATTGCCTTTGCATCAGCCCAGCGTTTCGTAGAGACCCCAGAGCCCGCAGAGGATGAAAATGACGGCGGCGCACCATTTCACCGCTTTTTCCGGGATGCGTTTGCCCAGCACAATGCCGACAATGATGCCGAAGCCGTCGGCAACGATCATGCCCGCAAGGGTCCCGCACCATACGGGAAGGATCGCCTGGAACTGGGCGGCCAGCGTGATCGTGGCAAGCTGTGTTTTATCGCCCATTTCCGCGATGAAGAAGGCTACCGCCACGGTCCAGAAAGGGCTGGCGTAGCGTGCCTTGTGGTCGTCATCGGTGATCTTGTCGCCCCGGATGGTCCAGAGGCCGAAGATGATGAAGGAAATGGACGCGGCGATGTGGATCCAGTTCATAGGGATGTAATTGGTGAGCCATTCCCCGACGATGACAGCGAGAAGATGATTGGCGGCGGTAGAGACGGCAACAGCGGCCATAACGGTTTTCCATGGATACTTGGTGGCAAAAGCGATAGCCAGAAGCTGTGTTTTATCTCCCATCTCGGCAAGAACCACGAAAAGAAACGCGCTGATAAATGCAATCATAATACATCCTCCCTCACAATGGCGGCGGAATGGTCACAAAAAAGAGACCTCCGGCGCCTATGCACATGACGCCTAAAAGTCTCACCTGGTTAAAACAGCCAAACCGCTTGGGTTAGTATGTTGACTTGTTTCGAGGGCTACTCCCCTTTAGGAAAATACATTGCTATGATTTTATCACGGAGAAACTCTGAAAACAATAGGGGGTAGATTTGCTTTTAATTAAAATTTTAAATTTGAAAACGATTCTCAATCCTGCCGGGAGGGCGGAGCGCGGATTTTCATAGTATAATGGAACTGCAGCAATCATGATGCGGGAAAAGCCCTGGGCCGGGCCGCATCTCAAGAAATAAAGGAGGATATGATGAAGTATATTGATTTGCACTGCGATACCATTTCAGAATTGTCCAATTTCCCGGAAAAGGGGGATCTCGGGAAGAGCACCCTCGAAATCGATCTGGAAAAACTCAGGAAAGGCGGGTCTCTCCTGCAGGATTTCGCCCTCTTCGTGAATATGGAAACCTGCGGCGATCCCTGGGAGCGCTACCAGGTGCTGCTCGGTGAATACAGAAAGCAGATGGCAAAGTATGGGGAAGCCTTCGTCCAGATCCGGTCCGCCAAGGATCTGGAAAAGTGCGGCCAAGACGGGAAAATCGGCGCCATGCTTTCCATCGAGGAAGGGGGCGTCCTCAAAGGATCGCTGGATCATCTTCGGCAGGTTCACGAAGACGGGGTCCGTCTCATTACGCTCACCTGGAATTATCCCAACGAAATCGGCTGGCCTAACAAGATGGAAGGCCCGGATAAGGGACTCACTGAAAGAGGCTGGGAAATCGTAGAGGAAATGGGTCGTCTCCATATGATCGTCGATACGAGCCATCTCAATGATACCGGTACAAGGGAACTGCTTCTCCATGCGAAGCGCCCGCCGGTAGCCTCCCATTCCGACGCGCGGGCTGTGACGGAACATTCCCGGAATCTGCCGGATGACCTGATCCGTCTCTACGGCGAGCGGGGCGGCCTGATCGGACTCAATTTCTCCAACCATTTCCTTGGGAGCCCCTTCGTGACGTCCTTCCCGGAGCAGCCGGAGCTTGATTTTTCCAAAGGGCCCCGTCAGGTGAGCATGATCGCCGACATGGTCCGTCACGGCCTTCATATCATCGAAAAAGGCGGCGAAGATGTACTCGCCATCGGTACCGATTTCGACGGCGTAGAGCCGGCACTCCAGGTGAAGGATGCATCCGAAATGCCCCGCCTGGCAGAGGCATTCCGTAAAGCGGGCCTTACCGAGGCACAGGTGGAAAAGATTTTCTACAGAAACGCGCTGCGTTACTTGAAAGAGATGCTTTGATACGATTCCCCGATTTTGCTGAAAGAAATTGTTCAAACCCCATTGACATTTATCGATATAACACGTATACTGTAATCGTAAGGTTTTGATAACCCAGAAGGATTTACAGAACAGAGCCGGTCATTCCGGCAGGCTCGTTCTTTAAGTAAAAAGGAGGAATACACATGTCTCTCAACGGAAAGAAAGTCACAGATTTCAAGGTTAAGGCTTACAAGAACGGCGAATTCATCGACGTAACCCAGGATGATCTCCTCGGCAAGTGGAGCGTTCTCTTCTTCTATCCGGCGGACTTCACCTTCGTATGCCCGACGGAACTGGCAGATCTCCAGGACAAGTATGAAGATTTCAAGAAGATTGGCTGCGAAATTTACTCCGTATCCTGCGATACCCATTTCGTCCACAAAGCATGGCATGAATCTTCCGAACGCATCGGCAAGGTAGAATATCCGATGATCGGCGATCCCACCGGCGTTCTTTCCAAGGACCTGGACGTATACATCGAAGCAGACGGCCTGACCGAACGGGGCACTTTCGTGATCAATCCGGAAGGCAAAGTGGTGCTCTATGAAGTAAGCGCTGGCAACATCGGCCGCAATGCAGATGAACTCTACCGCAAAGTAGAAGCAGCGCAGTTCGTTTATGAACACGGCGACGAAGTATGCCCGGCTAAATGGCATCCCGGTGAAGAAACCCTGAAACCGTCTTTCGACCTCGTAGGAAAACTGTAATAAAGGAGCGGCATCATGAGAGAATTTTATGATGCCATAGTAGTCGGCGGAGGGCCTGCGGGGCTTTCCGCCGCTATTTATATGGCGCGCGCACAATTTCATGTACTGGTATTGGAAAAAGA
>CAUBUJ010000135.1 GCA_958439155.1 uncultured Veillonellaceae bacterium | reverse complement strand
CTCCTTCGTTGGAGACTGTTTTCTTATTTTAAGGTACTTGTTTCATTGGCCGATACTGTAGACGGGTTTCCGTCTCCTTCGTTGGAGACTGTTTTCTTATCCCATCTCTGGGATCGCCCTCTTGATGCGGCCTTGCAGGCCATTTTGCGGGGCTGAATGTTTGTCTTGCTTGTTTATGGTACCACATATCCTTTCGAATAGGCAAAAACGCAGTACGCACCGGCATCGGGGCTCTCGCTGTCTGGATCTGTTTTTCCTCATTTCTTTGCCTGCTTCTTTAGAATAAAAATTGTTATTCATTAGATATTACCTACCTTCTCAGTAGATGATGACCTCTTCCTTATTCAAAGGTCCTCTGCCGAAGGAAATGACCCGCGTGTGGTCATGGAGGAGGTAGATACGGAGCGAGTCTGTCTCTGGATCAATGATAGCGCTGCTCTCCACGCGCATCCGGTCGTATTGTTCCTTCGTCAGATACCCCTCAAAGGCGGATTTTTGCACGCGCACTGCGTATTGTTCCAGACAGCGCACCATGGCGAGACGGGTTTTGTTGTCTGTGATATCGTAGATAGCCAGAATGATGAAGCGTTTCCTGTCAGCAGGGATCGTTTCCTTGAAGTCTTCATCAAAATCGCCTGGCACTTCTTCTGTCACCGGATCACCAGCGGCTTGAAGAGGGATATCTCTTTCTTCTCCATGGCCAGACTGAAGGAGCGGAGCTGCATGAGAATGGTATAGCGCCATGAATAGGTTCCTCCGAAATACTTGCTTCCTGCCTGCATCCGTTTTTCATAGGATTTCAGGAAAATTCTCCGCCCCACCCGGTCCAGGTACACGCCTCCATTGGTTTCGCTGGTTTGGAAATGTTCCGGTCGGATCTCTTTCCTTGAAACGAGAGAGAGGCACATGGAATCTACGACAGCAGGCCGCCATGGCTCCATCAGGTCGGACGCAAGAGCGGGATGGCCGTTGCGGAGGGCGTGGAGAAATCCCACATAGGGATGAAGGCCCACCTGGGTAATGGCGGTATAAAAATCATACATAAGGAGGGTATAGCCGAAGCTCAGGAGGGAATTGAAAGGATCTTTCGGAGGCTGACGGGTTCGTTTCCCGAAGCGGAAAGTTTCTGGAACGATGCTGCCGAGAGCCTGGAAGTAGCAGCGTGCGATGATGCCTTCATATCCCATGATATCTTCCGTATTTTCCGCCTGGTGGAGCTTGTCCGCGACGGCCCGGATATTCCGGATGGACTGCTCTATCGAATCACTTCTCGCTGTCCGGTTATACCTTCTGAGCACGGTCATCTGGTTGTAGATTTTGTCAAAAATAACTATCCGGGACAGTGCCATAGAGAATTCTTTATCCTCCCGCAGGGCGAACTGCTTCTGCTGGCGCAGCACGTCCTGGTGCATAGTCGATTCGAGTCGGCCATAGTATTCACCCCGGGAGGAGAGCCATGTAAAGGGAAGTCCCCGCTGGAGAAAGTCTACCAGTACCGCTGCCGAGACCTGGACATGGTCCATAACGGCTGCGCCTTCTACCGCTGCCGCGGGAATTTCGCAGAGCACTTCTTTCTCCCGGCTGATCACATAGCGCCCGCCTTTTTTGTACAAACGAGCACCGGCTTCAGTCACATAGATCCAGCTCATGTCGTCACCTGTGGACTACTTCAATTCTTCTTTGATCATCTGATTCAGCACGCCATACTGATTCCGCAGCAGGATATCCCGTTTGTACACCAGTTGGACTGCACGGTGAAGCAGGCCCATGATGTCAGAAGAATCTATGGCTGTACCCTGTTCTTCTTTTGTGATGCGCCGTATTTCTTCATCAGAAATGTTAACGATTTTATGGGCCACCTGATTTCTTACAGATTCCTCAATGTTTCTCAGCCGACAGAAGCAGTCTGTCACCTGGGCATGGTGCGTATCTCCGCTTAACTCATGATCCGACCAGTATTGACATAAGTGAACAATGGTCTCGAATTTAAGTGGATCGTCGCGAAGCATATTTCCGTAATATCCCTCTATATAGCTGACAAATTTAGGATTAGCTGCATTTGCCTTAGCCCGTTTCAAGATCCAGCATTCTTTTTTCTTATTCCAGAAGCAGTAGTCTTCTATACGGAATTTAGGCATTTCCCGAAGGTATTTCATCCCAATTTCCATCAAGAGAGGAGATAATTTGACGATAAAATCAGGAAGTTCTCCTTTTTCCTGTCGTATTTCCGCTGCCAGGAAGTACTCTTGCATATCCGACGCCTGCGAAATCAGCGGCTTTCCTTTATAGTCTGCTATGACCTGGTTCGCTTTTTTCCACATCAGATTGGAACGGTATGCGCCATGTCGCAAAAGGCGGAGCACTGTTTCTGAAAAGAGCACTTGATTCTGTTTTGCAATTTCCAAAGCACCATTGTACTCATACTCATCAATGAGAGATTCAATCTGGAGGCGCACACCGTATTTCCTGAGCATGTGCAGCGACTGGGGGTGGCAGCGGTTCGGCGCGTCCTGCTCGTCATCGTCATTGCAGGCGATCATCGCCTCCATGTCGCTTTCATCGGTAGGATGCACTTTCTCATTGGCTCCTTTTGCCGGCGAGTAAACCTGAATGGCAGTACACCGGGCATAATCAATGGCGCAAAGCGACATGATGGTCTTCATCTGCGGCGTACCGGAGCTGATATTGAGGAGCCACTCCGCCCCTTCATGCGCTTTATACACTTCATCGAAGGCCTGCTGCATAGGAAAGAGTGCTTCAAAGCTCTGCGGATTTTCGATGCCCGAACGGATCCAGGTGACGGCGCAATTCGGCGCGACGGAGCGAATGCCTTTGCTGTATATACCGTCCTGGTCTTCTTTTTCTTCCATCTGCTTCGTCATGTAGACAATAACCTGGTCTACCGGATAGTGGCGCAGAATATGAAGCAGCGCGCCGTCTCGGAACCCACGCACCGGATCAGTGCTGCCTACTGGTGAAAACAGAATTTTCATGGTCACTCCTCCTTATTCCAATAAACTGGATGGGATACGGTGCCGCCCATACCGAGGGCAGTCTTCACACCGTACCCCGCAAAGCGGGCGTAAGCTGCCAGCATAGCCGTGAGGCGCGACGCCATATCGGTCTTGAAGAATCCCAGCCGCAGCGTGCCCCGGAATGCATTGATGCGAGTCCCTTCCAGAGAGTAGGGGTGCATGTGGAGATGGTAATCGGTGATCTGCATGGCTTCCGCCATCTGGTTTGCCAGATCTTTTTCCTCTAAAGAGGACGCGTCAGAATAGCGATTCCATTTCCGGATCAGATTCCGGAAAAGCAGGAGCGGATCAGGAAAAACCGCGTAGCCTCCATTGGTTTTAAACGAAGTAGATGTGAGAAACGCAATATCTACGTGATGGATCCGCCGCGGCTCTGTCCAATACTTGCGGGCCAGTTCTTCGTAAGAGATATTCTCTTTCACAGAAAAAGAGGAAATACCGATGGAAAACCCTTTCTGCCGAGAATAAAGCTCCCGGCATTTCATAGCCGGCACGATAATATGGTCAAAGGCTTCTTCTGTGAGCGTACCGATCCGCCACAGGACTCTGCCATCTTCCACAGTCAGGTACTGGCTGTACGGACGCACCGCCTCCTGGTGCATCGCTTCGGCCCATTCCGGATCCATCTGCTCGATCAGGAGGCCGTGCATGACGGAGCCAAAAGACTGATTGAGCTTCACCCCGCAAGGCAGGCGGATTTCTGCTTCAGCGGAGACAATCATCAGAAAGCACCTCCAGCTGGCACAGTCCCATCATCTGAACTTCCCCGTTCCACCGGGTTAATTTCATCGTGTGAGGAGAAATATCTCTATCCTCTTCGTGTTTATGCCAGCGAAATTGATCCGCCATGAGCTTTCGTACGACTCTTGTACCTGCTTCTTTATCAGGCGCCAATGGATAGACCAATGTCTTGGAGATATAGCCCGTCCCTCCTCCGAGCAGCAAATCCGCTTTTTCCATCGCGTCCAAGTAAGAACTGTCAAAAATATGCTTGATCAGATCATACTGCAAATCCGTAAAGGATCGAAGCGCTTCTAAAAGATCATCCACATTTCGAATACCCGCCTCCGTCATGACAGATTCATCAATGGATATCCGAAAAGTCAGAGTGGATCCAGGAAGCAAGGATTCACGATAAATCGGCAAATTTTTCGGATCTCTGTCTCTCTTGGCCGCCTGCTCGCCCCAATCCACTTTCTGGACAATGCCCAACTCATAGGATTCCGGCACAGCATCGCTCACAGACAAGCCTCGAAAGAAACTGTCCAGGGCAAAATCCGGTTTTCTTGGATCACGCGGTTTCCCCGTGGCGATCTCATTTTCCAGATTTCTGCCTACGGTATTGGCTTCCCATTTGTTATAACAGCGGCTCACTTCTCCCCACAAGCGATTTCGGGTACCGGCAGACGCCTTCGCGAGCATTTGCGCCAATACAGCCGAACGGAAAGCCCCTTTCATTGTACTGCCCGGAATATACACCTCCCCGGCAGTTCTTGCAAAGCGAAGTACATCATTCACGCTTCCTTTCCCCTCACGAGATGAACGATATCTCCCTCTATTCTTTTGCGAAGGAGCCTTTACATCTGCCTTCTCCCCTTTTTCCACGATGCCTTTTGTCTCCAAATCCCGCAAGAGGTCCTGCATATTGCGAAAACCAGCCTGCCGCAGGAAATTATTTTCCAACCAATCATAAATGCGGAATGTGTCTCCCCGGGAAATCGCTTCTATCAAGTTTTTGGAATAGGAGGGAAATATTCTTTTATCATATAAAAACTGA
>CAUBUJ010000134.1 GCA_958439155.1 uncultured Veillonellaceae bacterium | reverse complement strand
ACTCAATCTTATACTGCTATAATAATTTTGGAAAGAAAACCTCCGCGAGCCGGCGCGGGACATGATCCCATCGTATTTGACTGGAAGGAGAATCACCATGAGAAGCATCGCCAAATTGGATCTGCAGTACGCTCACCGTTTTCTGAATTTCAAAGGAGAGGCGCAGTACCTCCATGGACATACCGGTGTCCTGACGATTGAAGTAGAAGACACCATCGATGAAGGGGTCAATATGGTATTCCCCTGCAATGAGATCCAGAAAACCGCCTGGGAAGTATTGAAGAATTTTGACCATGCCCTGGTCCTGCGGGAAGATGATCCGCTGCTGCCGGCGATTCTGAAAGTCTATGAAGAACAGGGCATCCGCAATGGAGCGCCGTCCAATAAAATGAAAGGGCCCGCGTTCAAGACGGAACTGGCTGCAGCCTATCCGGAATGCCGCATCGTCGTGACGAAAGAGACCATGACGGTGGAAGGAATGATCAAGATCGTCTATGATCTCCTGAAAGACAAAATGAACATCGTAAAGCTTACCTTTACCAGCGGCGTCAACGCAGCAACTGCGGAATTCCCGTCCCATCTCAAAGTGGACCGGTGTCCTCTCTGCGGCATCGCTCTCAATGAAAAGGGAATTTGCCCCAAGTGCGGTTATAGAAAACCCTAATCCATTTCCATATGATCTATGAGCCTCTATCCCATGGGGAAGGGGACTCCATGCAAAGCGTCTGCGGAGCAATTCTGCAGGCGCTTTTTTTCTGCCCGTCATGGATGAATTTGACTTTTAAAAGGGGAAGCCATTGATTTTTTGATTTTTGAAGCAGAGAAAAATGGAAGAATATTTCTTGAGAAGCAAGATAAAATTCCAGTTTTACTGCATTTTAAGGTAATTTTTCAGCTTTGGGGAAAAGAAAAATATTTTTGATTTTTCTATTGACTTTTTGACTTTTTGATTTATAATACAATTGTACCGAGGAAAAAGGGGAGCTTCCCAAGAGGCGCCCCGTAAAGAATAAGGTTGTGATTATGATGATTAATACCAGATTGTCAGACAGAATTGAGCATTTCATCCTGCGGCAGCTGCGGCAGCAGAATGAACCGTTCCTGGTACTGCGGAGAAAAGAACTGGCCCAGATTCTGGAATGTGCGCCCTCGCAGATTACCTACGTGATCAATACGAGGTTTTCACCGGACCATCGGTACACGGTGGAATCGCGGAGAGGCAACGGCGGTTTTATCCGCATTGCCCTCCGCACCGCGCCTATGCCGGATGAGGAGAGAACGACTTCTCCTGCCAGCGGCAAGGACAATCCGCAGGAGGCGGCGGAAGAGGAGCTCCTGCGTTATTTCAGCATGTTTGTATCATCCGGGGCCATTACCATGCGGGAATACCTGATGATGCGGGAAATGCTCCGCGTCAGCATGGCTCACTGCCCGCCGGAGAAGCGGGAAACCGCTGCCAGGGAAATGGCCGGACGGATCAGCCGGATCATAAAGGAGGGGAAATAATATGCTTTGTGACCGCTGTCATAAAAATGAAGCGACTGTACATATTGTGCAGATTGTGAATGGAAATAAAAAAGAAGAAAATCTCTGCCAGCACTGCGCTGCGCAGGAAGAAAGCCTGAACTGGAATCATCATTCCATGTTTGGCCGGATGGGTTCCATGTTCGGATCCATGTTTGGGGATTCCCTCTTCCGGGATATCTGGAGTGAACCAGGAACGCTCTCCGGCAGCCAGGCCTGCGGCAGCTGCGGCACGACGCTCGATACTTTCCGGGAGAAAGGGAAACTGGGATGCCCGGAATGCTACTCGGCGCTTCGGGACAGTCTCCGTCCTTTCTATAAGAATTCCCAGGAGGGAACCACCCATATAGGAAAGAAGCCCGGCGACGATGCGGGAAAAACAGCGCCGGCGGACAATCCGCAGATGGCGGCGTTCCAGAAAAAACTGGACGCGCTCATTGCGGAGGAGAAGTATGAGGAAGCTGCGAAAGTTCGCGATGAAATGAAGAAATTAGAGGGCGAGCATCATGATAACGGATAAATGGATGACCGATCCGGCGCCGTCATGGATGAAGAAAGACGGCGGGCCGCTGATTTCGCTCACAGCGGTGCTTGCACGGAATGTAAAAGGATTTCCCTTCCCGGAAAAGGGGGGCAGCAAGAGCCGCCGCCAGGTGAGACAACTGGCGGAAAAAGCGGTTCGCCGCTGGAATGAAGATCATCCGCCCTTTACGGAATATGCCCTTGCCGGGCTTTCCGCCAATGAAAAGGAGCTGCTCTCCGCCAAAGGCCTTCTGCCGGATTTCGAGGGACTTTCTGAGGAAGAATCAGTGGTCTTCACCGACCAGAGCGGGCGCTTTGCCATCGCGGTGAACGGCACCGATGATCTGGAGATGCGCTGCATGACCGCGTCCGATGAGGTAGGTCATCTCTGGGAAGAATTGTCCTACCTGGACAGCATGCTAGGGCGGGATATGGACTACGCTTTCGATGAAGAGTTTGGCTACCTCACGGCGTCTCCCTACAAAGCGGGGACAGCGCTTACCATGTCGGCGCTCCTCTTCCTGCCGGGACTTTCGAGAAGCGGCATGCTCCGGAAAGCGGCGGCCAACGCGGCCCGGCTCGGATTTGCCCTGACGAAGGCCTATGGAGACGGCAGAAAAAATTCTCCTTACTGCCGCCTCACCAATACGGTCACCCTCGGCGTAACCGAGCGGATGATCTCGTCCCGCATGAAGCAGCTCATTGGGCAGCTCGGCGAGGCGGAAGAGCGGACTTGGAAAGAAGTATTCCGGGAAAAAGAAAGTTTGATGAAAGATCAGATCTGGCGCGCCCTCGGTACGCTGAAGTATGCGAGACGCATGGACAGCGCGGAGACAGCCGCCTGTGCCGGGCTGATGAAGCTGGGCATGGAGGAGGATATGTTCCCCGTGAAGGATCCTCTCTTCTTTGAGAAACTGCTCATGCTGGCAGAACCTTCTCTTGTGAAGGCTATGACCGGCAAGGAAGAGCTCGATGAGGAAGGCGTCCGGCTGTGGCGGGCAGTTTTGCTCCGCCAGGCCGTCCAGAACGCTGGATTCTGATATCTATATATAGAAAATAAGACAGCAGGAAATTCTGCTGTGAATCATCCCATAAAGGAGGGATAGAAATGGAAAACCGTTATACTGACGGCGTAAAAAATGCGCTCCAGTTTGCCGCGGCGGAAGCGCAGAAACTGGGCAGTGATTATGTGGGAACCGAGCATCTGCTCCTCGGGATTGCCCATGAAGCAGACAGTGCCGGCGGCAAGATCCTGAATTCTCTCGGCGTGACTGTGGAAAAAGTAGAGGCGATCCTGGCAGGTTCTGCCCAGGGTTCGTTCTTCCCCTCTTCCAGCGTGTATGTATCGCCGGAGGCCAAAGGGGTCATGGAACTGTCTGTGCAGGAAGCCAATGAACTGGGAAACAATTACGTAGGAACCGAGCATGTGCTCCTGGCAATTCTTCATGACGGCGGGGGCCTGGCGATTACCATTCTCCAGCGTCTCGGCGTGACCCAGGAAAATCTCCAGGAAGCGTTCAACAAGGTGCTCACCGAAGAAAAAGGCAAAGGCGGCAAGAATGAAAGCCTCGGCGGTCTCGGCGACTTCGCGGTGGATTTGAATGAACGGGCGAAACAGGGCAAGATTGATCCTGTGATCGGCCGGAAAAATGAAATCAACCGGGTCATCCAGATTTTGTCCCGGCGGAGCAAGAACAACCCGGTGCTCATCGGTGAGCCTGGCGTAGGCAAGACGGCCATCGCCGAAGGACTGGCCCAGCGGATTGTAGACAATGACGTGCCGGAAATTCTGAAGAACTGTCACGTCATTTCCCTCAACATGTCTTCTGTGGTGGCCGGTACCCAGTACAGAGGCCAGTTTGAGGAACGGCTGAAAAAAGTGATTGACGAAGTGAAGAAGCATCCTGACTGGATTCTCTTCATTGATGAAATCCATACCCTCGTCGGCGCAGGCGCGACCGAAGGCTCCATGGACGCAGCCAACATTATGAAACCGGCTCTCGCCCGGGGCGAACTGCGGTGCATCGGCGCGACGACCTTGAAAGAATATAAGAAGTATATTGAAAAGGACGCCGCTCTGGAACGGCGGTTCCAGCCGGTGAAAGTGGGCGAACCGACACCGGAGGAAGCGGTGGAAATTCTCATGGGTCTCCGTGACCGGTACGAAGCCTTCCACAAGGCGAAGATCACCGATGAAGCGATTCACGCCGCAGTGGATCTGTCCAACCGGTATATTACGGACCGGTTCCTGCCGGATAAAGCCATCGACGTGGTGGATGAAGCGGCAGCTAAAGTCCGGATGGAAGCTTCTTCTACGCCGGAAGGTCTGAAGAAGAAGGAAAATGAACTGGCCAGCGTCCTGAAAGAAAAGGAAGCGGCTGTTTCCACACAGGAATTTGAAAAAGCAGCGATCTACCGGGATCAGGCGAAGAAACTGACTGAAGAAGTAGAAAAACTGAAGAAGAACTGGAAAGGTGCCGACCAGGATCATCTCACCGTCACCGCAGAAGATGTGGCAGAAGTGGTGAGCAAGTGGACCGGCGTACCGGTGAGCAATCTGAAAAAGAGCGATTCGGAACGTCTCCTTCATCTGGAAGATGAACTTCATAAGAGAGTCATCGGCCAGGAAGAAGCGGTTCATGCCGTGGCGAAAGCGATCCGCCGGGCAAGAGCGGGTCTCAAAGATCCGAAGCACCCGATTGGGTCCTTCCTCTTCCTCGGCTCCACCGGCGTAGGCAAGACGGAACTGGCCAAAGCGCTGGCGGAATGCCTCTTCGGCAGTGAGAAAGCGCTGATCCGCTTCGATA
>CAUBUJ010000133.1 GCA_958439155.1 uncultured Veillonellaceae bacterium | reverse complement strand
TCCAGCCCGAGCGGGGCGGCCTCACCATGGAGACACTGAAAAAATACAATCTGGGAGGACATTATGGAATATAACTACGACCCCATCGAAGATATTGTGGAAGAATTGAAAAAAGGACGGTCCGTCATCATGCAGGACGCGGAATCCCGGGAGAATGAAGGGGATTTCATCTGCGCCGCCCAGTACGCTGCGCCGGAGAATGTGAACCTCATGGCGTCCGTCGGGAAAGGGGTCATCTGCATGCCCATGTCCGGAGAAGAAGCGGACCGCCTCTTCCTGCGGCCCATGGTGCAGCGCAATACAGACAATCATCACACCGCCTTTCTCGAATCCATTGACCATGTGGAAACCGGTACCGGCGTATCCGCCTATGACCGGTCCCTCACAGCGATGAAAGCGGCAGAAGAAGGAGCCCGTCCGGAAGATTTCCGCCGGCCAGGCCATATGTTTCCGCTCCGCGCCCGTCCATGGGGCGTACTGGAACGGTCTGGCCATACAGAAGCCACGGTGGATCTGATGAGACTGGCAGGACTCCGTCCCATGGGGCTCTGCTGCGAAATCATGAACGATGACGGCACCATGGCGCGGAAAGACGATCTGTTCCCGCTGGCCCGCCGGCTCGGTCTTAAAATCGGCAACATCCAGGAACTGATCAATTACAGGAAATGCCATGAAAAGCTGGTGGACCGCGTGGCGGAAGCGCGCATGCCTACCCGGTACGGCCAGTTCCGCATCATCGGCTACATCAACAAGCTCAATGGGGAACACCATGTGGCCCTCGTCATGGGGGACATTCATGACGGCAGGCCCGTACTCTGCCGGGTCCATTCAGAATGTCTCACCGGGGACTGCTTCGGTTCCCTCCGGTGTGACTGCGGCCAGCAGTTCGACGCCGCCATGAAGCGCATCGCCGCCGAAGGGCGGGGCGTCCTGCTCTATCTCCGCCAGGAAGGGCGGGGGATCGGCCTCATCAATAAGATCCGCGCCTATGCCCTCCAGGATCAGGGATATGATACGGTCGAGGCCAACTTGAAGCTGGGATTTGCCCCGGATCTGCGGGATTACATGGTAGGGGCCCAGATGCTCCGCGATCTCGGCGCGGACCATATCCGCCTGCTTACAAACAATCCGGAGAAAATTGATGAAGTATCAGGCTACGGTATCCACATCGTGGAACGGGTGCCTATCGAAATCGCCGCGGGAAAAGAAGACGCCTTCTACCTGCGGACGAAGAAAGAAAAAATGGGGCACTTGCTCAAATTGTCCAAGGAGGAACAACAATGAATATTATTTCCGGTCTGTACAATGAAAGTCATATCCGCGTAGGCATTCTCGCCTCCCGCTTCAATGAAGTGATCGTATCCAAGCTGATCGACGGCGCGGCGGACGCCCTCTCCCGGCACGGCGTGGACCTCGATACGGTGGATCTCGCCTGGGTGCCCGGTGCCTTTGAAATTCCGTCCGCAGCGAAGAAAATGGCGGAATCCGGGAAATATGACGCCCTCATCTGTCTCGGCGCGGTGATCCGCGGGGAAACCGACCATTATGAACATGTGGCTACCGAAGTGACCAAAGGCGTCGCCCAGGTGTCCCTCTCTTCAGGCATTCCCGTGCTCTACGGCGTGCTCACCACCGACACGGTGGAACAGGCGCTGAACCGGGCGGGCCTCAAAGCGGGAAACAAAGGCTTTGAATGCGCCATGGACGCCCTCGAAATGGCAAGCCTCTTCAAGAAGCTCAGCAAATAGTATGTTTTAAGAAAGGCCGGCGCATGCCGGCTTTTTTACTGGCCCCGTTTTGCCTTGCCTTCTTTTCCTTCATCATATAAGATAGAATCATTGAATTTCTAAAAAGGAGCGGCCTATGAACATAGAGAGAACGGCGCAGAATGAGGCGTGTATAGCAAATTTGTGGGACGATTTTCTTCTGGCTGGTACGGTCAATGAAATTCTTCTCGGCGAAGTGGCGGACCATTTGTACCTCGAAGACGTGCCGCCCCGTCTGCAAAAGGCCTATACAGGGAAAGGGAAAGACCCGCTCGAACGATATGCCGCAGAGACAGGGCTTTCCGACTCCATCGGAGGCGCGGTGGAAGCCATGGAAGAAGATCCCCGCGGAACGCGGCCCTATGCAGAACTGCTCCGCCGGTATGATCCGGAGACGCTCGCCGAGAGGCTTCTGGCGAGAGCGGAACGGCATATCCGCCGGTACCCGCCGGAAGCGGTCACAGGAAATCCCTATTTCCAGCATATCCATCCTCATAAGGCCGCATCCGGTCCATTCCGTCTGGGAGAGGCCGATTACCTGCCCTTTGAATTCTGGCAGGCCTACCACCTTTACGATCCGTCTGATCCTTTCGGTTACGGCGATGCTGGATTTTTTGACGGTCCCGTTCATTTTCCCGCGCTCTTTGAAAAGAAGCGGGTCTGGATGAGCATCGTCATGAGCGAAATCGCCTCCATGGAAGAAGGACTCCGCGCTGCCCGGGGACGGGTCATCACCTACGGTCTCGGGCTGGGCTACTATGCCTTCATGGCAGCGGAGAAGCGGGAAGTCTCCCATGTGACAGTCGTCGAAATTGATCCCCATGTGGTGCGCCTTTTCAAAGAACAGATTCTGCCCCAGTTTCCCCATCCGGAGAAAATAGAAATTTGTGAGGACGACGCTTTTGCCTATACTAAGACGCAGCGCGACGGGGACTACGATTTCGGCTACGCCGATTTCTGGGCCGGCACCGATGACGGATTCCTGCTCTACATGGACTTCCTGCCTCTCACGGCGCGTTTCCAGAAGACACGGTTCGGCTTCTGGATCGAATCGTGCTTCTTTGACTACTACCTCCGTCCCATGGTGATGAAATGGCTCATGAAAGAAGGGCTGGGACGGGAAGTACACCTTCCGCGGAATGAAAAGAAGGTACAGGCACTGCAGGATGAATTCTTCCATTTCCTGGAACAAAAAAAAGGCCGGCTCACCAGCCCGGCAGACATTTACCAACTCCTCACGCCGGCAGCGATGGCGCGTCTCGCCCTCTCGTTTTCCATGGAGAAGCGGTAACATCTTGGCGCAGATTTGACAATTCCCGCCGCCTCAGGTATACTGATATAGTACTTTTTAAGTACAGAGGGTATCGGGGTATAGCGCAGTTGGTAGCGCACCTGCTTTGGGAGCAGGGGGTCGCCAGTTCGAGCCCGGCTACCCCGACCACCAATATGTCTCAGTAGCTCAGTTGGATAGAGCAACCGCCTTCTAAGCGGTGGGTCGTGGGTTCGAATCCCTCCTGGGACACCACAAGAGCCACGACCACGTGATCTTCGTAAACGGTGACACGTTGGACCGTGAGACGGAAAAGAGTCTGGATGAGTTCCGGACTCTTTTTCTGTTTCAAAGATTTCTGGAACTTATCGATTAAACGGTCAATGGTCTCATAGGTGACCGGACCTACCTGCAGATGATCTTTGGCATCCTGAATCTTTTGATCTAAAAGACCGATGTCTTCTTTTTTCTTTGCCATCTGCTCCATGGTGTATTCATCTGACTTCCCATCCATATAGAGCTGGTAGAGTCGGTCCAGACGGTCCATTTCGAGCTGGCGGCAGCGCTGGAGGACGGCCAGTTCGTGTTTGTAGTCTACATCCTGCTCCTTATCCAGTTTTTCTTTGACCAGTTCAGCAATGTGCTGGTGGGCGTTTGGCGACAGGAAAAGATCACAGATCATCTTGAAAATATAATCCTCCAGCTGGTCGGCGCTGATCATGTGCGACGAGCAGCGGTTTTCTATTTCTCGTTTTCCCATACAGCGGTAGTAGTAATTGATTTTTCCCTTCTGATTCTTGCTAAAATGCCCCGCCATGGGCCGTCCGCAGATGCCGCAATAAATGAGACCTGAAAGGGCGTAAACGTGCTTATTGAGCGAATTAGCGGTTCTGTGCTTGTTTTGATCCATGACTCTCTGTACCTCCTCAAACATATCCCGCGAAATGATGGCGGGAATCACGTCTTTATATACTTGCGCATTCGGATTCAGTATGTGACTGTTCCGCCTTCCGGCTCTGCGGAGGGCCCGCCCTATAATGAGGTCTCCCACATATTTCGGATTCCGCAGCATTTCATAAAGAGCGGCCCTTTTAAATACGTGGCCCTTCCGGTCGAGATATCCCGCGTCCCGCATGGCAGCGGCAATGGTCAGGTACCGCTTTCCTTGGATGAATAAATCAAACAGCATCCGAACCCCCGGGGCTTCTGCTTCATTGATGATGAGCTTCTTATCCGGCGCGATCATATAGCCGTACGGCGCCCGTCCGCCGGTGCACTTGCCCTGGAAGGCATTTTCTCTAAGGCCCTTTTTGATTTCATTGGACAGGTTCCGGCTGTAGTAAGCAGCCATGCCCACCATGACAGACTCCATCATCTGCCCTTCGGCGGTGGTGCTGTCAATGTCCTGCTTGCTGTAGGCGTAGCGGACACCAGCCGCCTGCAGCTTATGCTTGGTCAGGTAGTAGTCCAGCTCATTCCGGGCGTTCCGGTCAATCTTGTGGAAAATGACAATGTCGAATTTTCCCTTCTCCGCGTCCCGCAGCATCGCTTTGTACTGGGTGCGGCCTACAGTCGTAGTCCCGCTCTTCGCCTCATCGGCATAGCGGGCGACAACGGCGTATTCATGGCGGCGGCAATAGGCCTCGCCGTCACGGAACTGGGCCATGATGGATTCTTCGCGCTGATTGTCACTGGAAAAGCGCGCGTATAAAGCGGCGCGGATCGGAGTAGCTTTTTCATTCATAATCATTAGCTCCATTTCATAAAATAGGGCTGATTGTGGTATGATAGAAGAGTAATCAGCCCTGACAGGGATTACACTGCC
>CAUBUJ010000132.1 GCA_958439155.1 uncultured Veillonellaceae bacterium | reverse complement strand
GTATGGAATTCTTTTTCGGAGAGCTCCGGATGGGTATGGAACCACCGGCGGAGGGTAATGAGATCAGGATAGGCTGCGTGAATTTCTTCTTGTATATTCATAATGACTCCTTTTGGGAAAATTGAGCTGCGCGGAGGAAACAGTATTGCGCAGTGGGGGGGAAAGTTTAGAGCTATGAGCTATGAGTTTAGAGCGGTGGTGCGCCGCCTCAAATTATATGGGCGGCGGAAATTTTGTAAAACATTCTCCGTTTTTCTAGTAACTAGTAACTAGTAACTAGTAACTAGAAGCTAGTAGCTAGTAGCTAACAGCTAACAGCTAATTGCTGCTCCTTGCTGAAAGCTGACAGATTCCCTCTTGCACAGCAGAAGCAGGAACGGTGTGCTCCTGCTTCTTTTTTACTTTGTCTGCAAATTGTCCGGGATCTGGGAAAGGTCCATTTTGAACCATTTTTCAGAGAGCTTCTTGATGGTGCCGTCTTTCCGCATATCTTCGATGGTTTTGTTGATCGCATCGATCCGTTTCTGGTTTTTCTCGTTTTTTGTGAAAGGATACATGATGGGGACGTACTTGTACTGCGGATCGTAGATTTCCAGATTCATTTTGAGATCATTCACTGCGATGAGGGCGGCGCTTCTGAGGGTGAAGGCTGCGTCCATCTGGCCCTGGAGAACCGGCGGCCACTGGGTGGCAAGGGTATCCATGTAGGTGACGGAAAGGCCGAGATTCTTCTTTTCGTTCATCTCTTCCAGAACCAGTCTTGGATTGGATGTGCCGTGTACGTCCACGGATTTTCCTTTGAACCAGTCCAGGCTGGGCGGATTGGTTCCTTTCTTTACGACGAAGACATAACTTTCAGAAGCGTAAGGCTTGGTGAAGTTATATTTCTCGAGACGCTGCGCGTTGGACGTGGTTTCATTGGCGATGGTGTCGATCTGCCCGCTGTCAAGCATGCCCCATAGGGCGGAGAAGTCGGCGTGCTTGAAGGTGAGTTCCCAGTTGTTGCGCCGGCAGATTTCTTTCATCATGTCGATGTCGAAGCCTTCCAGGCCCTGGTCGGTGGAAGCGTCATTTCCCTGCTGGGTCCACATGGGGAGGAGTCCCCCCGTGCCGACCACCAATTTATCTGTATATGACGATTTCGCGGCGCTTCCGCTTCCAGTGGGACTGGTGCCGCCGCAGCCACCCAGGAAGAGGGCAGCCCCGGTGAGGAGCAAAGCTCCCGCGATGAGTTTTTTTGCTGTTTTTATCATAAGACGCGCCTTGGCCTCCGGCAATAGGAAATAAATAGAGAAATGGTATAGTACAGTGCGGTATTTTTTTTACATCGGTTTGATTACGCGGCGGAGGAACTGCTTCGTCCGGTCATGCTGGGGATGATCAAAAATATCTTCCGGTGTGCCCTGCTCGACAATGACGCCGTCTGCCATGAAGACCACCGTATCTGCCACTTCCCGGGCGAACTGCATCTCGTGGGTGACCACCACCATGGTCATTCCGTCTTCCGCTACTTTTTTCATGACTGCCAGCACATCGCCTACCAGTTCCGGATCAAGCGCCGCGGTCGGTTCGTCGAAGAGAATGACCTTCGGTTTCAATGCGAGCGCCCGGGCGATGCCGACACGCTGCTGCTGGCCGCCGGAGAGCTGGGATGGATAGAAATCCATGCGGTCCGCCAGGCCTACTTTGGTGAGGTAATCTTCGGCGATGTCTTTGGCTTCTTTCTTTGGCATATGATGGACCGTGACCAGCCCTTCCATGACATTCTGCTTGGCACTCATATTGTTGAACAGGTTATAGTGCTGGAACACCATGGTCGTGTTCTGACGGAGGTAATTGATATCTCTGTTTTCCGCCTCTGTCACATCCACCATGTGCTTGTCCAGGGTAATGGATCCTTTG
Source organism: uncultured Veillonellaceae bacterium (assembly GCA_958439155.1). Lineage (GTDB taxonomy): Bacteria > Bacillota > Negativicutes > Veillonellales > Dialisteraceae > UBA1822. The sequence goes on along the minus strand of CAUBUJ010000132.1, from coordinate 2,966 downwards.
TCCGCGTGTTCCAGGAAATTGGTGCACCGGAGAAGCGTGGTCTTGCCGGAGCCGGATGGTCCGAGAATAACCACCACTTTCTTTTCATCCACGTCGAGGGTGACTCCCTTCAGTACTTCATTGGATCCGAATCTTTTATAAATATTGGTCAGTGTGAGCATAGTATGATTCCTCCGCGGTTACGCATATTTTTTGTCCAGGTACTGTTCGATGTATTTCTGGATGATCGAGAAAATGATGTTGAGGCCCCAGTAAATGATGAGGACTGCCAGGTAGGTTTCCATGAAGCGCAGGTCCTTGGAACTCATCATTTTCGCTTTCAGCATCATTTCTGTAATCCCGACCATGGAGGCGAGGGACGTGCCCTTGAATACGCCGAGGAAGTTATTGGACAGCGGGGGAATCATGAAGTGAATGGCCTGCGGCAGGATGACCCGGCGCATGGCCTGGAAATAATTCATGCCGATCGATTTGCACGCTTCCATCTGGCCCCGGTCTACAGAGAGAATGGCGCCGCGGATGGTTTCCGACATGAAGGAGGAATACGCCAGGGACAGGCAGATGATGGCGTGCCAGATCGGCGGCATATCCCTGGTAAGAGGCAGATTCGGGAAGAGCCCGTAAACGAAGAAGAAAAGCTGGACCAGTACCGGCGTGCCCCGGAAGAAGGAGAGCCAGATTTTCATGAACCACGATACGAATGGATTTTTCACCGTAGAAAGACCGGCCAGAACGATCGCCAGGGCAAACCCGACGACGAAGGTCATAATGGTGAGGTAGAGCGTCGTGCCCAGGCACGTGAGGATCGGCTGGAAAGCGCCCTCAAATTTGTCAAAGCTGAATGCATACATGTGGTTTCCCCCCTGTAATATAAAAGAAAAGAAACCGGATGGTTTTCCTCCGGTTTGCTCTTCCAAACAGATGCTATGAAATTGATGGGATATGCAGGAAATAGATTTACTTTGCTTTATTGGCTGCCGGTTCCTTGGTCACATCACCGCCGAACCATTTTTCGGAAAGCTTTACGGTGGTGCCGTCTTTCTGCATTTCCGCCAGTGTCTTGTCAAACTGTTCCCTCAGCTTGTCTCCTTCCGGCGTCTTCAGGAAAGGATAGCAGATCGGCAGTTCCTTGTATTGGGAATCCCAAAGTTTCAGGTCATATTTCAGATCATTGATGCCGATCATGGCGGCAGAGGTGATCATGAACGCTGCGTCATACTGCTTATTGACTACCGCCGGCAGGAGAGCGCCCTGGCTGTCCAGGTAGCCCATGGTAATGCCCAGGTTCTTTTCTTCATTCACTTTTTCGAGAGTGAGACGGGCGTTGGTGGCCGCTTCTACAGCGATGTTCTTTCCTTTGAACGATTCCAGGCCCTTGCTTCCGTCGTAATCAGGACGGCTCACGAAGGAATAGGATTCCCACGCGTGAGGCTTGGTGAATTTATATTTTTCCAGGCGCTGCGGATTGGTGGTCACTTCGAAAGCGATCGTATCGATCTGTTTATTATCAAGCATGCCCCAGAGCGCCTGGAATTCAGCGGTTTTCCATTCCACTTCCCAGTTGTTCCGCTTGGCTACTTCATTGACTACATCAATATCAAAGCCTTCCACGCCGCTGCCGTTTTGTGAGGTCTGCGCCCATTTGGCAAGCGTCCCTGCGGTGCCGACGACGATTTTTGTTTTGCCCCCGGCCGCCGCGGCAGAGGAAGCAGCCTTTTCAGAAGATCCGCCGCATCCCGCGATGGAGAAGGCCAGGATCGCGCCTGCTGCAGCAACTGCCGCGGTCTTCCAGAATTTTTTAGAGGTCATTGTTTTTTTCATATCCATATCAATCGGCTCCTTCCCGAGAACAGGAAATAGAAAAGGTCTGATATTTCGTCAGACCTCGTTATCTCGTGTTTAATTGTCCCTCATTATACAAAGCCTCGTGCCCCGTGACAATAGAAAGGGCCATAGGCTTTTTCACTGGCACCGGTGCGCTCAGGCTATAGAAGAAAAAGGGCGCAAAAAAACCGCTGCCTTTTTGAAGGGGCAGCGGCGCGTTTTATCTCTCTCTGGTACGGCAGAGACCGCGGTCGCAGTTGCGGAGGAACCGGAGAAGATGTTCAATTTCCGGGGTAGACCGGAGTTCCTGTTCCATTTCAGCGATGGCATCCACCAGCTTCAGGTTGGAACGGAAAATGAGGCGGTACGCTTTTTTCAGGTCGCTCTTCACATCGGCGGATACATGGTTCCGCGCAAGACCCACACTGTTTAAGCCGACCACGCGGGCGGGATTGCCGTCAGCGATGACGAAGGGGCATACGTCCTGGACGATTTTGGACATGCCGCCTACCATGCAGCCCTGACCGATTTTCACGAATTGGTGAATGCCGGACATGCCGCCGATCACAGCGTGATCTTCTACGGTCACATGGCCTGCCAGGCCGGAGAAGCTGGAAATGACCACATAATCTCCTACATTGCAGTTGTGGGCGATATGTACATAGGCCTGGAGCATATTGTTCGAGCCGAGGCGGGTCTCGCAGTTTTCACCGGTCGCGCGGTGGATGGTGCAGAATTCGCGGATCAGGTTGTTGTTGCCGATGACGACGGTGCTGTATTCGCCGTGGTACTTCAGATCCTGCGGGGCTTCCCCGATGACCGCGCCGGGATAAATGTGATTGCCCCGGCCCATGCGTACATCCTGGGCAACAACCGCGTGAGCGCCGATGATCGTTCCTTCGCCAATTTCACAATGGGGACCAATGACCGCGTAGGGACCAATGACGACATTTTTGTGAATGACGGCGGTCGGATCTATGATGGCGGTGGGGTGGATCTGAGGATCCAGCTGTTTAATGACTTTGAGTTCCATAATCCGTATTCCTCCGTAATTTGCGGGCAGCCTTCCAAAAAAGATTACTTATTTTTATGTACTGCTCTTACTTGATTACATAATCTTGAAATCCCGCCGGTTTTGAAAC
>CAUBUJ010000131.1 GCA_958439155.1 uncultured Veillonellaceae bacterium | reverse complement strand
TGGTGCGCCGCCTCTGGTTGAATGGGCGGCGGAGTTTTGGAAGGCCTCAGGCGCCAGACGGGCTGGGAGACTGGTGTCAAGCGCAGCGGCAGATGGGATGGCCTCATTTGAGGCCTGGTCAAAGGTCGAAGGTCTGAGGCGGGAAGCGGAAGGGCTTTTATATGCGGCTTCGCCGCTGGGAACAGGTTGTTGGCTGTTAGTTGTTAGAAAAATAGGAAATGTCTTTGCTGTTTTTGCTTCGCTATACATGACAATTTTAAAAACACAATCTGCGCAAACCCAACCCCTCTCAGGCCTTCGGCCAGCTCTCCCCTACCCGGGGCGAGCCCTGCGAGGTGTCATCTTCCCTTTTCGGGATTGTACCCATGAAATTTGGCCCATCCAGCAAGAATGCCTTAAACCAAGGCTCGCCCCGAGAAAGGGAGGAGAAGGTGCCGGTGGCCACGCTTTCCACTGCTATAACAATCAGGCTATGCCTGCACCTTACCCCGCAGCGCGGGTCTGCCGACGGAAGAGGCTGAGAGGGGATGAGCCTGCATACCAAGTGGTTTTAGTCTCGCTTATGCACGGCGAAGCCAATATAAAAAAAGCCCTTCCAATTTCCGCCTTAGACCCCAGACCTTAGACCCCACGCTTATGATGCACCAGCCGTCAGAAACTTCATCCCGCGGCGAAGCCGCGTAAGAAGAGCCCTTCCTATTTCCTCTTCCGGCTCCAGACTTCCGACTTCAGACCACGAGCTCTGCACTAATGATGCACCAAATCTAATTGCCGATTGCCAATTGCTAAAAGCCAACAGCTAAAAGCTCATTTCATAAAGGAGAATATATGATGAATCAGAAAGAAACAGCATTTGCCTGGGTGGATGACCACCGGGAGGATATGATTGCCCTTTGGAAAGAGATGGTCACCATTGATTCCGGTATCGGTGTCAAGGAAGGCGGCATGGCCATGGGAAATCTCGCCGCGGGGATCCTGGAGAAGCTCGGATTCTCCATCCGCCGCGTGTCCTACAAGGACTGCGGGGATACCATCATCGGCGAGCGCGGAGATATGACGAAGCCTTTCATCATCCTCATGGGCCATATGGATACGGTTTTCTTCAAAGGCGAACCGGAAAAGCGGCCCTTTACCATCCGGGACGGCAAGGCTTACGGTCCGGGCGTGCTCGATATGAAAGGCGGCGTCTGTATCCTCCTCTCCGCGCTGCAGGCACTCTCCGCGGCAGGCTGGAAAGACGTGCCGGTGAAGGTGATCCTCGATGCGGATGAAGAGCCGGCCCACGTATATTCCAACGCGCCGGAACTGATTAAAAAAGAAGCGGCCGGAGCGAAATGCGCTTTCAATTTCGAGACAGGCTTCACCGATCATGGCCTGGTGGTGCAGCGGAAAGGATGCTGGCGTTTCTTTATCGAAACCTTCGGCCGGGGCTGCCATGTCGGGAATGACCCGGAGAACGGCCGCAGCGCAATCCTTGAAATGGCGCACAAGATCATTGAAATTGAAAAGCTTTCCGATTTCTCCAAAGGGTACAACGTGAATGTAGGCATCATCGAAGGCGGGACGGTGGCCAACGCGGCGCCGGCGTACTGCAAAGTGGAATGCGATTTCCGCTACACCCACCGGTCGGATCTGCCGAAGCTCCGGGACATGGTGGCCAAGGTCTGTGAAAAGCAGTATGTCCCAGATGTGACCACGAAAGTGACCGATCACGTAGGCTTCGCTACCATGGACCGTCTGCCGGGCAATATGAAACTTCTCGCCGTTGCCCAGGAAGTGGCAGCGGAAAACGGATTCCCCCGTCCGGAAGCCAAGCTCTGCGGCGGCGGCAGCGATGCGGCGTACACCACCGCTGCCGGCGTCCCCACCCTCTGCGCGGTCGGCGTGGAAGGCGCGCGGAACCACACCGTGGAAGAATGGGCCGATGTGGAAAGCCTCTTCCGCCGGACCAAGCAGATGGCAGGAATTCTGCTGAAACTGTAATATCATAGCAATAGCGTAGGAAAGCCGCTCTTTTCTGATGGGAAGAGCGGCTTTTTGCATGCGGGCCAGCTCGTGGCGGGAGCTTACGGGGCGTGCGTCATTTGGTTTGGGGTCTGGGGTCTGAGGTCTAAGGTCTAAGGTCTAAGGTCAAAGGCAGATGGTGCATCATTGGAGCGGGGTTTAGAGTTGAGAGAGGCGGTGCCGCCTTCGGCGGAATTTTGGTAGTACTCAGGTACCGGATGAGCTAGAAGCCTGGTGTCAAGCGCGGGGGACGCCGGGACTGTGTCATTTGCGGCGGGGCCCGCGGTCTGGGGTCAGAGGTCGAAAGCGGATCTGCGTCATGGGAGCGGAGTCTGAAGTCTGGAGACGGGAGTCTGAAGAGGGAAGCGGAAGGGCTTTTTATATGCGGCTTCGCCGCTGGGAACAGGTTATTGGCTGTTAGTTGTTAGAAAAATAGGAAATGTCTTTGCTATTTTTGCTTCGCTATACATGACAATTTTAAAACCACAATCTGCGCAAACCCAACCCCTCTCAGGCCGTTGGCCAGCTCTCCCCTACCCGGGGCGAGCCCTGCGAGGTGTCATCTTCCCTTTTCTGGATTGTACCCATGAAATTTGGCCCATCCAGCAAGAATGTCTTAAACCAAGGCTCGCCCCGAGAAAGGGAGGAGAAGATGCCAGCGGCCACACTTTCCGCTGCTATAACAATCAGGCTATGCCTGCACCTTACTTGGCAGCGCGGGTCTGCCGACGGAGGAGGCTGAGAGGGGATGAGCCTGCGTACCAAGTGGTTTTAAACCCGCTTATGCCCGGCGAAGCCAATATAAAAAAGCCCTTCCAATTTCCGCCTTAGACCCCAGACCTCAGACCTTTGCCCCCACGCTTATGATGCACCAGCCGTCAGCAACTTCATCCCGCGGCGAAGCCCAATTATAAAAAAGTTCTTCCACTTTTCTCTCCCGACTTCAGACTCCCGTCTTCAGACCACGAGCCCTGTCTCCAATGATGCACCATTCTCCTTAGACCTTAGACCTTTAACTCCGTGTTAATGAAGCACCAGCCATTAGCATCTTCATCCCGCGGCGAAACCGCATATAAAAAAGTCCTTCCTATTTCCTCTCCAGACTTCAGACCTCAGACTCCAGACCAGGTGCTCTGCTCCCATGATGCACCATCTGAATCCAGTCCCCAGACTTCCGACTTCAGACCACGAGCCCTGCGCTGATGACACACTATCCGCCCCAGATTATAAAAACTCCCGCCGCCCATCTGATCTGAGGTGGCGTACCATGTCTCTGTACTTTGCGCTCTGCGCCCTGCTCTCATGATGCAACATCCGTCTCAGCCCTGCGGTCCGTTCTCATGGTGGGATCGTCGGCTCCATTTCATTCCTGCTCTTCCTATGCATAAAAGAAATGAAAGGCGCCGTTTCCTATATTTGATTTGCATAGAAATTTTTCGTACAATGCTTATACCGAGAATGTTCGATAGAGAACGACGGTATTCCATAACGAAGCGGGAATGCAGTGAGCGCACCGGTCTTCTTTTGAAAGGCATGATCCATTTCTTCAGCCCCTGGAGATGGATCCGCCTTTCCCGGGGAGAGCCGCCGGCGGGCCGAATGGATTCGCGCTTTCTTCGGAGCCTGGCTCCCTCATGAAGAAAGGAAGGATTTCTATGTTTTTTGACAGCTATGACACCCCTGTGTATCGTCCGCCCAGTGAGGCGCGCAGTTTTATTCTCCGCGTGACCCGGGGCTGTTCCCACAACCGCTGCACCTACTGCAATATGTACCGCGGCGTGAAATTTGAAATTTTGACCGATGAGGAAATTATGCGGCAGATCCGCCTGGCTGAGATGTATGGCCGGGAAGCGGTGCGCCGGGTGTTTCTTGCCGACGGGGACGCTTTTGTACTCCCCACGGAACGGCTTCTCCGTATACTGGCGGAGCTCCGCCGGACATTTCCCCATCTGGAGCGGGTCGCGTCCTACGCGGCGCCCCGGGACATTCTGGCAAAGACTCCGGAGGAAATGAAGGCGCTCCGTGAGGCAGGGCTGACGCTGCTCTATTACGGCATGGAAAGCGGCGACAGTGAGACCCTCCGGGCGATCCGGAAGGGCGTCAATGGGGAACAGTCCATCGCGGCGGGGCAGCGGGTGATCGGTTCCGGCATGGAGCTCTCCATCATGGTGATCCTCGGCATCGCCGGAGAGGAAGGGAGCGAGCGTCATGCTCTCGCTACGGCGAAAGCGGTGAATGCTATCCATCCCACCATGCTCTCCGCGCTGTGCCTCATGCTTTACCGCGGGAGCGAACTGAAAGACCAATTCGAGCGGGGCGAATTTCATCCCAAATCCCCAGCCGGTCTCATGGAAGAATTGCGCCTCATGGTGGAACATATCGACCTACCGGCAGATGCGCCATGCATTTTCCGGAGCAACCATGTGTCCAACTATATTCCCCTCGCGGCGACACTGCCCCAGGAAAAGGAGCGGCTCCTCTCCGATATCGACCGGAGCCTGGCGTACCTGAAGACGCTGAAACACTGGGACGTGTACAATCACGACGGATTTTAATGAAATAGGGAATGCTCTGGCGGGGCTTCCCGCAGCAGGAGAGCCATTTCCCCGCAGAAAAACGGCGGCCATCGCTTACAAGCGGCGGCCGCCGTTTTTACGTGGGCGGAGGATTTGGCCGCCAAGCTCAGGTATGGTCGTGACTGCTTCATTGGCAGCGGGGTCTAAGGTCTGAGGTCTAAGGCGGGAAGCGGAGGAGCTTTTTTATATGCGGCTTCGCCGCTGGGAACAGGTTATTGGCTGTTAGTTGTTAGAAAAATAGGAAATGTCTTTGCTGTTTTTGCTTCGCTATACATGACAATTTTAAAAACACAATCTGCGCAAACCCAACCCCTCTCAGGCCGTTGGCCAGCTCTCCCCTACCCGGGGCGAGCC
>CAUBUJ010000130.1 GCA_958439155.1 uncultured Veillonellaceae bacterium | reverse complement strand
CGGTCCATTTCCTTTTTACCGCCATGAAAGGGGGCCTCACCGCGGACAATGTGGACAAGATCGCCGTGATCATCCTGTCGGCGCTGCCGTCCCTGTCATGGGCAGCGGTGGTGTACCGCGGGGAGGTGTACACCGCGTCGCAGTGGAAGACTGCTGTGGAAAAAGCGCGGGGCGAGGCGGAAATTGAGATCCTCCGCCGCCAGGGGAGCCTTCCTGAGCTGCCCCATATCCTGTCCGTGCCGGTCCAGGGGCGGGGCCAGGCGGTGGGGACCATTTTCGCCGCGAAAAGCGAGACCGATCCGGCTTTTTACGAGAAGGACTCCTTCTTATATATGGAGAAAGAATTTGTCACCGGTCTGGCCCAGCTCATGTCCGGCATTTACGAGTATGAGCAGCTGAAGCGGGACAAGGAACTGCTCGCGGAGGCGGAGATCCGGGCGCTCCAGGCGCAGATCAATCCTCATTTTCTGTACAATACGCTGAATACGATCAGCTACTATGTGCGGAGCGACCCTGAGACGGCGCGGAATCTCATTTCCTACTTGTCCGATTATTTCCGGCACAGCCTGTCCCATCCGTCGAGTCTCATCCCGCTGTCCGAGGAAATCCATGTGATTTCGTGCTACCTGAAGCTGGAAGAGGCCCGCTTCGGCGACCGGATCCGGGTGATTTTCAAAATGCCCGGGAAGGACCGGATCCGCATCCCGCCGCTCCTCCTGCAGCCCCTTGTGGAAAACGCGGTGGTCCATGGGGTGCTGCCCCTGCCGGGCGGAGGCACCATTCAGGTGGGGCTCATCGAAGGGAAGAATACGGTGAAGCTCTACGTGGCGGACAACGGCGTTGGCATCCCCCGGCTGAAACGGCGGGAGCTCCTCCATGACCGGAAACAGCGGGACTGCATCGGCCTCATCAACGTGCACCAGCGCTTACAGTCCCTGTACGGCCCGGAAAGCGGCCTCCATATCATCAGCAAGCCCGGGAAGGGCACCCTCGTCTATATGAAGCTGCCGAAAAAGGCGGCCTTCGCGCCGAAGGAGGACTTATGAATCCCATACGCATTGTTGTCGCCGATGACGAGCCGCCTGCCAGAGGAGAGCTCACGTATATCCTGTCCCATATTCCTGGTGCTGCCGTGGAGGCGCAGGCGAAAAACGGGAGGGAAGCGGTGGATTACATCCTCACCCATCCCGGGGTGGACCTGGTGTTCCTCGACATAGAAATGCCTCTCATGAACGGCCTCGAGGCGGCGCGGATCCTCATGGAGAAAAAGCTCCCGGTGAAAGTGGTCTTCGCCACGGGGTACAGCCAGTTCGCGGTGGAAGCGTTCGATCTGGAAGCGTTCGACTACATTCTGAAGCCCTATGACGAGGTGCGCATCGCCCGGATTGTGCGGCGCTTTGCGGAGGCGCGGCTCGAATGGGAAGCGCGGAAATCGCCGGGGGAAGTGCTCGGAGAGGGGCAGCGGATCCTGCTCCGCGCCGGCGGGAAGAATATTCTCCTCGGGAAGGAGGAAATCGTCCTCGTTTCCACAGAAAAATCAGAGGGCTCCTATTTCTATACGAAGGACGGCATCATCCATTCCACCATGACCCTCCGCGATACGGAAGCGCTCCTTGCGGGGAAAGGATTCTGCCGGACCCACAAAGGGTACATGGTGAATCTCTCTATGGTGCGGGAGATCCGGAGCGAGGATAATGGGACTCTCCTGCTCACCATGAAAGGATATCCGGGAGAAAAAGTGCCTGTGTCCCGGCACTACCTGAAGCAGTTCCGGCGGCTCATGGGTTTGTGAGCATAGCGCCTGCTGAGCCCTGCGGAGTGCTTCTTGATGCAGACTTTGACGCAGGATAACTATATCAAATAATCATGCATGGAAGAAAATACGCATAGCCCCCTTTGCAGGCTATGCGCTTTTTCGATGGATTTTGGAGGAAATTTCATAGAATGAGAGGGGATTAAGAAAATTTAAGGGTAAATCGTGTGAAATGTATGTAAAAATTCGATAAAGAGTACACTATATAAACGTTGTGCCGTTTGACGGTACACCTTTACCGCACTATAATGAAACACGTTTAAGGAAATGGTCAGTTTCCCTTATAGGGAAAGGCGCCATTTCCGTTCATTTATTTGTAGAATTCGGAGGAAGAACGAATGGTAGTCAATGGTCTATACATTGTCATTATTACTGTCTGCGTTCTGATGCTGGCGTACCGTCTCTACGGTTCGTGGATTGCCGCGAAGGTGCTCACTTTGAACCAGTTCAGAAAAACACCGGCGTACCAGTACGAAGACGGACAGGATTACGTGCCCACCAATAAATGGGTCGTATTCGGTCATCATTTCGCGGCCATCGCCGGCGCGGGGCCCCTCGTGGGACCGGTCATCGCGGCGCAGTTCGGCTTCATGCCGGGACTTTTGTGGCTGCTTTTCGGCTCGGTCTTCGCCGGCGCTGTCCATGATATGGTCATCCTTGCCGCGTCTGTCCGGCACAAAGGGAAATCCCTCGCGGAGATCGCCAGAGATGAAGTGTCCCATACGGCAGGCACCGCCGCTCTCTGGGTGATGCTCCTCCTCCTGGTCATCACCGAAGCGGGCATGGCGGTGGTCGTGGCAAACTCCCTTCACAACAGCCCGTGGGGCCTCTTCACCGTAGGCATGACCATTCCGGCGGCCATCGTGGTGGGGATCTATGTGAAATACATCCGTCCCGGCCATATTAAGGAAGCGACCGTTCTCGGCGTGCTCCTCATTCTCGCCGCGGTCGTAGCTGGACCCTTCGTGCGGGACAATCCGACGCTGGCGCCGCTCTTCACCTATGACCTGAGAGAAGTGGAAATCATGCTCGGCGTGTACGGCTTCCTCGCGTCGGTCCTCCCGATCTGGCTGCTCCTTGCGCCCCGTGACTACCTCTCTACCTATATGAAAATCGGCACCATCCTGCTTCTGGCTCTCGGCATCATCGTGGTGGCGCCGGAAATCCGGATGCCTGCGTTCTCTGATTTCCTCTGGGGCGGCGGCCCGGTTCTCTCCGGCTCGGTCTTCCCCTATGTGTTCATTACCATCGCCTGCGGCGCGATCTCCGGTTTCCACAGCATTATCGCCACAGGCACCACGCCGAAGATGCTGGAGAATGAACGGGAAATCCTTCCGGTTGGCTACGGCGCCATGCTCACAGAAACCTTCATTTCCGTGATGGCTCTCATCGCGGCATGCAGCCTCCATCCGTCCGATTATTTCGCCATCAATTCCTCGGCAGACGCCTTCGCCAAACTAGGCATGAACGTGCAGGACCTGCCGGCTCTCTCCCACATGGTCGGGGAAGACCTGATGCACCGCCCGGGCGGCGCTGTATCCCTTGCGGTAGGCATGGCTGATATTTTCGCCCAGATCCCCGGCATGGACCACCTCATGGGCCTGTGGTACCACTTCTGCATCATGTTCGAAGCCCTCTTCATCCTCACCCTCATCGACGCGGGCTGCCGTGTGGGCCGCTACCTCCTGCAGGAACTGCTGGGCCAGGTATACAAGCCCTTCGGTGACCGCAACTGGAAACCGGGCATCTTCTTCTGCTCTCTGGTCATCACCTGCGCATGGATGTACCTGGTGCTTCAGGGCAATATCGGCGTCATCTGGCCGCTCTTCGGTGTATCGAACCAGTTGCTCGCTACGACCGGCCTTGCGATCGTCACGTCCTTCCTCATCCGTCACGGCCGGGGCCGCTACGCCTGGGTCACCATGATCCCGTGCATTTTCATGGCGGTGATCACAGTCTACGCGGACTACCTGAACGTATTCGACAACTACCTCCCCACCGGCAAACACGCCCTCACCGCTGTATCGGCAGTGATGTTCGTCCTCGTGGCCGTAGTGGTCATCGAATCGGTACGGAGCTGGTTCCGTCTCTTCAAATCCACCCCGCCGGACTATCGGTCCCGTGAGGAAATCGAAGAAGAAACAAAGAAAGAAAACGAAGAACACGAAGCGGCTATCGCAGCGGGCATCATCCCCGCAGATCAGCCGGAAGCGCTCTCCGAAAAGGAAAGAAAGAACAGAGAAGAAGAAATGGCCGTGAAAGCGGTGCTGGACTGATTCTCTGGAAATGACGAAAAGCGTCCTTATGGGCGCTTTTTCTATTGGAGAAATGGGAAGGAATGAGTGGTGTGCGTCATTAGCGGCGGGGTCCGCGGCCTGAGGTCAAAGGTCTGAGGCGAAAAGCGGAAGGACTTTTTATATGGGGGCTGCGCCACGGAAATCAGATGAAATGGGCGTCATCTCGACCGGTCGTTATTCCCGTCTCATGGGGCATCACAAATAAGGGACAATGATTTGAGGAGTGGAGGCCCTTGCGGCTCCCTTTAGGGTAGATCTTTCGCCAAAATCAAAGGTTCGCCCCGAGCGGGGGAGGAGAATGCACCAGTAGCCATATCCTTCACTGCCTACCCCCACTCGACATGGGTGTCATCCCGACCGGATGTATGAAAGATGCATGGACTAAACGTAAAAAGAAAGTACGGAAAAGAGTGGAGGGATCTTGCGTGAAAATCGTAAGATCTCTCGACTCTGTGCTTCATATGATAAAGCAACGTCTTATCTCCATCATCCCATGTATGCCCGCTCGAGATGACGCACTATCGACTGGCAGCTAGCAGCTAATTGCTAATTGCCAAGAAAGAAAGGCTCGCCCCGAGCGGGGGAGGAGAATGCACCAGTAGCCACATCCTTCACTGCCCACGCCCGTTGAAATTAGCGTCATCTCGAGCGGGCGTAAACAGCGGAGTGGGCAGGTTGAGACAAAGAAGCGCGGGAATGAGTCGAGAGATCTTACGTAGCCTCCTGTCAATGACACGTTTTGTGCAATGTATGCCGCAAACCAAGGCTCGCCCCTTTGGGGGGGGGAGAGCTGCCGACGGAGGAGGCTGAGAGGGGCCGGGTGTGCGTACCAGATGATTTCA
>CAUBUJ010000129.1 GCA_958439155.1 uncultured Veillonellaceae bacterium | reverse complement strand
GAAGTACACGCACTGACTTCTTCTATCATAGATATATTCTGAAGGTGTGTATTTTTCTCCGCTTCCCGCAAAGACTGGCGTCACGCAGCGGAGACGCATTGATATAGTATGTATTCTATTCATGGCAGCCCCACATACAGACCTTTCCCATAGCGATAAATGGGATGAGGCGCTGTTCCATTATTCACATCCGCGATCCGTCCGGCAATCCGCTTTTCAAAGCAGGACCCGGCGGTCATCATGTATACACTGCTCATCCGGGCAGAGCCCTTCATGAGTGGAGACGAAGCGAATCCGCCTCTCCGGATGACTTTTCCCGTACCTGCCGCCGCTGCCGGGATATCCTTCTTCCCTGGGAGAACAGGACAGAGTGCCATCTGGTGATTCGCCTGATGATCTCGCAGCATAGCATACAGCGTGGCATCATCATTTCCATAAATTGGATCTTCTGATAAGAGAACCGGGTCATCGTCAGCATGAAATTTCCCCATGCCGCTGCTGCGCCGCCCGCCGATCCCGGTATAGCCAAGGGAGGTCACCAATGGTTCTATCCAGTCCCAGTCCGCTTCTTCTTCCAGCGCAAAGACCGTATAGAGTCCCGCGTCCGGCGCGAAATGCCAGGCCCCTACTGTATAAGGTGTCCTTGTACGTCCATTGAAATGGACCGCGTCCGACGCGGTACCAAAGGATGGCTCCGGCGAAATGGTATTCTCTCCTTTTTTCAGATCTTCCATGTACTGTCCCATTTCTGACGCGCGGATAAACGCCCGTTTTTTCAAAGCTTTTCTCTCTTTGGATGACGCCTTGGCTTCCGCAAAGGAAAGCGCGCTTTTTTCTTGATCGGCCTTGACTGACAGAAGCGGCCGCGGCAAGTAGAGGTGGTATTCTCCTTTACTGGTCTGATGCCAGGGCAGAAGGTTGGAAAGGCGGATGCGTCCTGCCGCTGCCCCTTCCGCCAGGCGCCCTATCAGTGCCGAATCGATAGATACCGCTTCCTGGCATAGCGCGCTGAAAAAGGTGTCTGCCTGGCAAATTGACTGGATCCGTTCCAAGCCTCCTCCTTCGCCTGCGGTGCCGAAGTGGACTGGCGTATCAAAGCGGAGCAGCACCAGTTCATAGGCACTCATAATGCGGCCTCATTCAGCTTCTTCTCCAATTCCTGCTCTTCCGTTTCCTCATATCCATCTGTAAAAGTCATCTTTTTTACAGAAAACTGGGAAAATGCCACCCGGCCATAGCCGCGGGAGCCATGACCGCCGAGGTAGTCCAATTGAAGCAGGCGGAATGCTGTGGTCAATGCTTCCATATCTTCAGAAAGCTCCTCTTCCTTTTCCACATTGTACACAAGGGAAAAATCGAAAACCATGCCTGCCGGCACGCGCTCAATCTGCCGCGGATTGGCAACCCCGCTCACCCGGTTGATCGTATTTTCCGACTTGATCTCCCCCAGGTAGGTGTCCAAATCCAGTTTCTCAAACCGCGCCTCGCTCTCTTTCGATACGAAGCAGTCAGAGAACTGCAGCCGTGCCGGCTGGGCGCTGTCATTTCCAGATGCGCCGAAAAGGCGTTTTACAACAGTATCATCCCCGGAAGGATCGGCAGGAAGCACGTCTCCCGTCACCTTGACTTTGGAAAGGAGCGTCCTCATTTTCCCTTTGAGAGAGCTCCCTGGAATCATGGGCTGGTGCGTCAAAGCATCCCGGATAAATGGACTGTCTACCGCGCCGATCGGAGCAAAGTCGCTGGAACCGCCAATATGGAGGCCTGTCTTCACCATAAGTTTTGCGCGGATCATCAATTTTCCTTTCAATGCTGCCTGTTCCATAATCAATTTTTACCTCCATAGTATTTGTGGTATGCCACCAGCGCTTCTATATAACGAGCGAACTCTTCGTATTTTCCAATACTGTCTTTGACTTCATCAATCTTTTCGAACAGATGAGTTGCATCAGCAAATGCTTTGACGGATTTTTTATCATCTCTTCCAATCTGGTACGCCAGCTTTACTTTCAGGTACTTCACTTCTGCCTGAAGTTCACGGGACAATTTTTCTTCCCCTTCATGATGCATTTTATACATATCAATTTTCCCGCTTACCGCATTCACCGCTGTGAGAAATTTACGAATTTGCGAAGTAGTGACAAGCCTTGGCCCAGTTCTCATCTGGGCATTTTTTTGCAATGTCTGAATCGCTTTTTCTGCCTGATCAATATAATCCATACGTACCTCCTATTTGTCACGCATGCGATAGATCACCAAACGCAATGCGGTTTCTAATTCTTTCATATCCTCTTTCTGCATAGCCCACTGGTAAAGCTTCTCCCGGATCTCAGCATACAGCTGAAGTTTCCCTGGAGACGCCTGGCGCCGGTCCGGCTCCATCCGCGCCAATGTATAAGCCAGGCGGGCCAAATCAATGCGGGAGCCGCCGAGAAGGGACAGCAGGCGATACAGTACCGACTTCCCTGCCGGCAGGTATTCCTGCGATGCCGGCTCTGTATCATTGATGCCGGAAAGCTTCAGATGGTGAAGGAGAAAATCGAGTTTCTCCTTTTTCACCTTGTGCAGGAATGCATCCCAGCTATAGCAAGGCGCTTCTTCCAATCCCTTTCCTTCACCATATTCCGTGCCAGGTCCAAAAAGGGCGATACTGTCTTTCCCGGGCCGGTTTTTCGCGGTATCTTCCAGTTCTCCCGCGGCCTCTGCCATGCGGATCACCGGATAGGAAGAATCAAAGAGACCAAGCCCAGCGGAAAAACTCAGTTTCCCATTCGTATAAACGGCGAACGCCCGGCGCAGATCGACGGCAAATTCCAGAAGATCATCCCAGGCGCCTGCCACGAAAAGATCATCGCCGCCGGCGTAGACAATATGAATCTGTCTGGGCGCGCTTCCTTTATCATGGAAAAGAGAAAACGGGGCCTGCCCTTCCGGCAGATGCTTCAGCGCCGCTTCCTTGATAATCCTCTTGAAGAAAATGGATAAACTCCGGGATAACGCGCTGTACCGGGACAAAGTCGCGTAATAGTCTGGATTGGAAAGGTCTTTTCTCTTGAAGCCTGCCATAAAAGCGGCACCCAGTCCGTCCACGTCGGCCCGGAGAATACCAAGGCGTTTGATTCCTTTCCCTTCTTCGCCCTCGCCGGACTGGACCGCCATCTCATTGAAATCCAGCGCATGGCCTGTCTTGTCATCCCGCGCGGCGTAGTCAGCCATCCATAGACGAGCGCCCATCTTCGAGGCTGTGCGGGATATATTTTTATCATAAAGCCGGAGCAGTACTTTTTCCTTTTCCATAGACTCTACATCTTCCGGCTGTATCCAGAGAAGCTTTTTCTTCCCTTCCGGGGAGGGCAGCGGAAGTCCCTTGGGGACATTTCCAGTACAGACAGCAAAGAGTGACTCCTGGTTCTCCTTCCTGTCAATGATATACTTGCCAAACTGGTACAGCGCTTCGCATACAGGGCAAACCTGAACCGACTCATCCAGCGTATACGAATGCAGTTCTTCTTCCGGATAGGAGTGATGACAGAAAGCGCACTCCCGCATTCCCGGCTCCAGCCGGTTCATACGGCTCGTCTCATCAAACATGTCCGCAAGGAGCGGCTCACTGTACCGCTTCAATTTAGCCGCGCTCAGTTTCTGACTCACTCGGCGGAACATATTCTCTTTCTGGCCGCCGCGTCCCATCAATTCATTGGCGCTCACCGGCTCCCACGCCGCAGCAAGATAGAGGGACGCAGAGAACAGCTCCGCCAGCTGCTGGTTAATTTCATCAATTCCCTTTCGCAGGATGTCGATCGTCTCCGGCGTATGGTCCACCAGAAGGTAAAAATGTCCGCCGCCGCTGTAAATGAGATTGGCCCGGGACAACCCCAGCGCCTGCAGCAGGTCATCCGCCATATTTTCCAGCATAATGTCCAGGTACGCCGAACGGCCGCGAAGCATGCGCATAGCACCCTTGGAGGGAACACGATAAATGAAATCCTGAATGCCGGAAAAATCTCCTGACACAAGAAGAAATGCCGGCGTTTCCCGGAAGCTGTCCCTCTTTTTCCCAAAGAAATATTCCCGGTAATCAGACAGTCCTTTTTTCTCCATATATTGGTACAAAGCGCCTGCCACAGCACCAGTAATTTTAACATGATCATAAAGAGAAATATCGCACGCTTCTTTGCGGTTCGTGCTGGAAGGCACATAGATCATCGTATCCTCCAGGATCCGCAAAAGTTCGTCCGGCCTCATCTCAATGGGATTTTTCTTCTGGAAATTCTCTTTCAGCCGGAGCTCAATATTTTTATATTGTCCCTTCGACGCGCCAGACAAAATCCCTTTGGCCGGATAGTTATTAAACTCTTTTCCATCAAGTGGTTTCAGCGCGAAAGAGGATGGGTCTCCTTCCGCGGCGAAGCGGTTGAAAATGTTTTCCAGATTGGCATAGGTATCCCACTGATTGACCGGGTCTCCTTCTTCTATGTCTCTCCGGTCCGTACCAGCGGAAATGTTATCCGCTTCGTACACGAGAAACGCCAGATCATCTTTCGCCAAATTTTTAGCCACCCGGCTGAGTTCTTTTCCATGATGATATTTCACACATCTCAGCAGCTGCAGTGCCTCATCGGAAGTTCCCACAAGAGGCCGCAAAAAATCATAGCCCTGCAATGAATGGGTCCGTTTCACTCCAGAAGCGCGGTAACAAATCTTTCCCACATCATGCATATCAGCCGCAATGACAGCCAATTCCACAGTTTTAGGCATGCCACCCCTCCTCGCTTGGTATAATTTCTAAAAGCATCTTTCTTGCATTCTATTTATTACTTTATACTATGTCATTTTCAAAAGCAATGCTCATATTTTTTATATCTCTTTCATGACATTTTTCCTTCTTATTTCCCGCCTGCCTTTCTCTATATCCGCCATAGCCACAAAATATGTCTTTCCCCCTTTTCTTTCTAACAGGAATATCTCTAGAAT
>CAUBUJ010000128.1 GCA_958439155.1 uncultured Veillonellaceae bacterium | reverse complement strand
CTACGACCGATCGGTTAACAGCCGATTGCTCTACCAACTGAGCTATTCAGGAATATATATAAAGCTATACAGCTTTATAAGTAAGTGGAGCGGAAAACGGGACTCGAACCCGCGACCCCCACCTTGGCAAGGTGATGCTCTACCACTGAGCTACTTCCGCATTTTTGAACCATCGCTTCAGCGAAGCAACGATATTATTATATCATTGTTTCTGAACTTGTCAAGCGCTTTTTTGAACTTATTTTCGTTCTTTCTCGCTTGAAGTCCCAGCGACTACGCTCAATATCTTATCACAGTGTATGCGGCCTGTCAAGAAATTTTCTTTCTTTCAATATTTTGTCAAAAGAAGAATTCTGTAGGAGCGCCTACACGCGACGTTTGTTATTCTATCAAATCCGCGGCGTTTCTGCAAGAAAAAAATAAAGAAAATTTGCTTTCTTCTGCAAAAAGAAGAATGACCGATGCCGTCCTCTTCCTGCCCCATCGGATGCGTCATCCTCCCTTTCCCCTGCCGCTTATGCGGCGATATCTCCTTGATAAGCTCTCTTCCCAATAAAAAAGACCGGCGTTCCTGCCAGTCTTTTTCATCATTCAAAAGAGGATATCCGCTCCATGACCGAAAACTTTCATTTGCTTCTGGAAAATAGAGTCTTTCGATTCTGTAAAATAGCCGAGATAGAACGCTGCCGTATTTTCCCCATCCGGCGATTCCGCTGACGCGCTCCCATAGGCGGTGCGGTCAGAAAGAAAACGGCCGTCCATGGGGGTAAAATCCTCGGAGAGCGCTTCCAGCATGGCTGCTGCGAAAGGAGTGATATTTTCAGAAGAAATGGGAAGGCCCGCCGTCGAACCGGCCCGGGTCAGAATGCATTCGGTCATGCGCGCTGCTTCCCCTTTTCCTTTGCCCAGCTCAAAAGGACAGGTGAAAATTTTCTCCACTTCGAGATATTCCACCGCTGCGAGGAAGCAGTACAGGCTCAGCACGTCTTCTTCCCGAACACCGCCCCGGCGGAGATCGATAATATTGCCGTCAATCTCATCCACCGCGTGGGACGCGCCCTCGCAGAGCACAGAAATCACTTTCCACCCGAGCGTTTTATAAGGAGCGCCGGACTTGTCACAGAGCGCGTTCCACCGGCGGAGGAGATCATCCTGCTTCAGCAGAAGCTCTCCATGATCCCTGCCGGGGATATGGAAATAGTGGGCGCTGAACTGGGCCTTCCGGTTCGCTTTCTCAATGAAATCCGCAGGTGCTCCCGCTTCCGAGAGTTTTGCTTTCAGAAAAACAGGAGGCACCCCCATATCGATGAGTCCGCCTGTAAACATATCCGGCGTGAGTGTCCCATAACAACGGATGAAAAGTGATTTCATATTACTTCACGTCCTCTCTCTGACGGCCTTTGCCCGGCCCGTCTTCCGCTACATCTACATTGCCGCTGCCAAAAGTGGCCATCAGGTTCAGCATGCACAGCGACGCGTCCAGCAGAGACAGCCCCAGGACGGAGCCGAATCCTTCCGCTTCTGTGAAATCATAATGAAGGTACGCAGAAAGCCCCAGTTTATGGAGCTGCATCTGGTGCACCGGCTCCTCATACACAGCCGAAGGGAATACATACTCTTTCACCACGGGATACACCGTGACCGCTCCCAGCACCGCCGCGCCGGTGACCGCGTTGTCAAAGACCACAGCCATTCTTTCCCGGGCCGCCTGGACCACGAAGCCGAAGAGCGCCGCGATTTCTGCCGATCCCACCTGGGCGAGCACCGCGCACGGATCAGAAGCGAAATCAGGAAGATCCGCCAGATGGAGCTGCAGCCCGTTTTTCAGAGACGCCGCTTTCAGGTCTTCCTTCAGAATCGCCGCCGTCACAGTAAGCGCGGACAGCATGGACCGCTCCCCGATGTTTCCAAGACCGGCGGCGCGCACGCCCTGTCCGGCGAGGGTCTTTGCCACTGACATGCCGATCTGGACCGCTTTTTCTGCCGCTTCCCGGCTCATCGCAGGGGCGCCTTTGTGGGTACCGCGCACCACTTTCTGCACCAGCACCCCCGGGATGCCGGCGGTTTCCTTTTCCATGCCTACATCCACCACATAGACCGACGCGCCGATCTGGCGGGCCACCGCGTTCACCGGGCCGTAGCCCTGCGCCACCAGAGCCGCTTCATTGTAGCTCTTGAGTCCCTTGCTTTCATTCTTCTCCCCATCCACCGCGGTATCTCCGCCGAAAATCACCACCGCCTTGGGAAGCTTTGCCGGCTTTACTTCATTGAAAATGCCGGACAAGCGGATCGCCATTTCTTCCATGCGGCCCAGAGACCCGAGCGGCTTGGTGAGATTGTCCACATAGAGGTGGCACGCCTCCATGATTTCTTGATTGAGCGGTTCAATGGTCTTCATTTCTGTGCCCCCTCATGAATTTCTTCCTCTGTGGCGCATTCCTTGTACACGAGAAGCGCCGAATCGAGCATCTTCATCTGGATCGACGCGCCGGACGCTTCGCCGAGACGGAATCCAAGATCCACATATTCCGAAAGGCCAAGGGCCTCGAGAGACTTCTTATGGGCCTGCTCTTCCGACCGGTGGGACGCCATGAGGTAATGAACCGTCTCCGGCGCGAGAGCCCGCGCCACGAAGGCACAGGCTGTCGTATTGAATCCGTCGATCACCGTAAGGGAATGGTTTGCCGCCGCGCCGAGCATGACCCCGATGAGACAGCCGAACTCAAAGCCGCCCACCTTGGCGAGCACGTCCAGACCGTCGGCCGGATTGGGCTGGTTCACGTCGAGCGCCTGCTGGACGAGGGCCACCTTCCGGCGGAGACGCTCATCAGAAATATTCGTACCCCGGCCGGTGACCTGGATGGCGTTCCAGTGATTGAACGCGCCGATGATGCACGCCGCAGACGCTGTATTGGAAATGCCCATCTCCCCGACGAGGAAGGCCCGATACCCTTCCTTTACTTTTTCTTCCGCGATCTCAATGCCGGTCTCTACCGCCTGGATCGCCTGCTCCCGGCTCATAGCGGGCCCTTCGGAAAAATCATCGGTTCCCCAGGCGATCTTCCGGTCCAGAAGGCCCGGCGTGCCGGTCATATCCGCAGCGATGCCCATATCGACCACCACCATGTCCGCGTTGCAGTACGCCGCCATGGCGTTGGCGCCGGCCCCCTTGGAAATGAGGTAATTCTTCGTCATGCCCACCGTCGTGGAAATAGGGTAGGCCGAAATATTGTGGCGCGCCACGCCGTGATCGGCGCTGGCAATGACCATGCACCGCTTCGGTACCTCAATCTGGGCGCTGCCGGTGACGCCGGCATACTGCACCACCATATCTTCCATTTTTCCCAGATTTCCCATGCCAAGATACAAATGCTGGAAACGATCCCGCGCCGCTGCCATCGCTTCCTGGTCAAGCGGTCCGATTGCGGAAATCGTCTCATCCAATAGTCCCATAGATCCTCCTTTTATAGAAAGAAAAGCAGTTCCGCCGCCTGGGCGCAGTTCTCTTCCTTCCGCATGCACTCATGTTCTTATTTTAGCCTGATGAGCCTCTCATAATTCTTATAGATTCATCGTTTCCATTATAACATAATTTACCCCTCCTATCCGCTTCCCGCTCCTCCCTTTTAAAATCGCTCTTTTCTATAACTCCTTTGCTGAAATAAACAACTTTGCTATTCCTTTTTTCTATCAATTCCCATCATTTCTTCTATTGACGCCCACCTTGTTTCTCACATTTGAACTTTCTACAATAAGGGCAGACATGTAATAAGGAGGGATTCCAATATGGATTTTGAAAAATTATATATCAACGGCCAGTGGGTAGACAGTGCCTCCGGCCAGTTCATCGATGTAGAAAATCCGGCCACCATGAAAGTTTTCGCCCGTGTCCCCGCAGGCAACGCGGAAGACCTGGACAAAGCGGCCCGCGCCGCTCACGCCGCCTTCCCCGGCTGGGCCGCGACTCCCCTTTCCGATCGGATTAACCTCATGAAAAAAATGCTCGCCCGTTTCAAAGAACTGGAACCGGAGATCATTGACCTGGAAGTGAAAGAACTGGGCTCTCCAGTGACCTTCGCCAAGACCGCGCACTGCGAATACCAGTACGTCCGCACCCAGAGCTATATTGACCTGGCGCCGCAGGTGAAATGGGTCGAAAAATTCGCCGCCTCCACGGTCTACCGGGAACCGCTCGGCGTCATCGCCTGCGTCACCCCGTGGAACTATCCGCTGGGACAGATCATCCAGAAAGTCATTCCTGCGGTCCTCATGGGCAATACAGTCATTGTAAAGCCGAGCCAGCACACGCCGCTCACGTCCTACCTTCTGACCGATGCCTTTGACAAAGCAGGCTTCCCGAAGGGCGTCTTCAATCTCGTCATCGGCCGCGGCGCGGAAATCGGCGATCCCATGGCAGCCCATCCGCTGATCGACATGATCGACTTCACCGGCTCCACCAAGGGCGGCGTCGATGTGGCCAAGAAAGGCCTTGACTCAGTAAAGCGGCTCTGCCTCGAACTGGGCGGCAAATCGCCGGATGTGTTCCTCAAATCGGACGACTACACAGAAGGCCTCAAGATCTGCTTCAATTCCATTTTCCTCAATGCCGGCCAGACCTGCACCGCCCTCTCCCGCCTCCTCATTCCGAGAGAAGACAAGGAAAAGATTGAAGCGCAGATGAAAGAAATGGTGAAAGCTTACGCGGCGGGTGACCCGACCGATCCGAAAGTTCTCGTCGGCCCGGTGGCATCGAAAGCGCAGTACCGGAAGATTTCCGAATACATCCAGAAAGGTATCGACGAAGGCGCTACTGTCCTCGCCGGCGGCATGCCCGCTCCGGCAGACCACGGCTACTACATCCAGCCCACCATCTTCACCGACGTGAAGAATACCATGTCCATTGCCAGAGACGAAATCTTCGGACCGGTACTCTGCGTCATTCCTTATGACACCGTAGACGAAGCAGTGGAAATCGCCAACGACACCCGGTACGGCCTGAACGCCGC
>CAUBUJ010000127.1 GCA_958439155.1 uncultured Veillonellaceae bacterium | reverse complement strand
AGTACCTCACCTTCTGCAACCTGGCCGCGCCGGAAATGCTGGTCACCATCAATGAGAAATCCTACAACAAGCTGAGCGACGACCAGAAGAAAGCCCTCACGGAAGCATCCAAAGAAGTCCAGGAATCGATCCGCGCCAATTCCAAGAAGGAAGATTTGAAGGCCTTGGATGATCTGAAGAAACTGGGCATGCAGGTCTATGAAGTACCGAAGGAAGACCTTGCCCAGTGGCGCGACGCTACCAGGAGCGTACTCGACCTCTTTGTAAAAGCCAACGGCCAGCTTGGTCAGGAAATGCTCGATGTCTGCCTGAAGCAGCAGTAAGGGGATGACCCGCATAGGCAACGTGACGGGAAGTGCATCATAAGAGCGGGGTGCAGAGCTGAGAGTTGAGAGCGCAGAGCGGTGGATGCTCGCCGCATGGGCCTCCTTGGAAGGCCTCAGACGCCGGCCTGGCTTCTCCACACGGTCCTGTATGACGTATATGAGTCCATTGTCATTCCACCCATACTTCTGTTTTTTCAATGGAATCCACTGGGGAACTTCATTTCTTTTCTTGGCCGCCCATCTCGCTTTGTCTACTTCCGGTGAGCAGGAGCGGATGGCTTGAAACTCGCTACGCTCGGGAGGCATGTCCATAATTCCCGCTGTCACTCACCTTCGCATCCCCTCCGGGGCCGGACTGCGAATGGCCGGGGAGCTGAATGGGATTTTGGAACTTGCGGGCAGGAAGCGAGGCCTCAGGTGCGATGATTTTGGATATCGGCAGGCGGTGCGGAGGAAGGCTCGTTTTCTTCGCAATGTGCGTCATCTCGACCGATCGTATTCTACGGTATGCGTTGTTCTAAATAAAAAAGTACAGGAAAGAGTGGAGAGATCTTTCGTCAAAATCGAAAGATCTCCCCTAAAGGGGGCAGCAAGGACCTCGACTCTATGCTTCATAAGAGAAAATCCATTTACTCTCATATGTCCCGCGCACGTCCGCTCGTAATGACGCGCTGCTCACTAAAAGCTGATCGCTAATAGATCAGCCAATGAAGAAAGGCTCGTCCCGAGCAGGGTAGGATGATGTGCCGGTGGTCACGCTTTCCGCTGCTGCAAAAGCGGGCGCTGCCCCCTTCCTAACTTGGCAGCGCGGGTCTGTCAGCGAAGCTGCCTGAGAGGGGATGATCCTGCGTACCCAGTGATTTTAAACCCGAAACTGGACAAATCATTGGGAAATGTGACTTTGCTGCCTCATGCATGGGCCCATGCATCATTCAAAGCCACACTTACGCACACCCGCCCCTCTCAGGCCTTCGGCCAGCTCTCCCCTTGCGGGGCGAGCCTTGTACAGTGCCATATTTCCATTTTCGGTTTATACCCATGTCAATCAGCGCATTCCGTAAGAATATCACAAGCTATGGTTCGCCCCTTAGGGAAGAGCTGCCGACTAGGGAGGCTGAGAGGGAGCCAGTATGAGAATACGCTGGTTTTAAAACCGCCATGCAGGCGAAGCCGCATATAAAAAGGACCTTCCTATTTCCTCTCCAGACTTCTGACTCCTGGCTTCAGACTCCACACCAATGAGGCACCACCAAGCCTTTGACCTCAGACTTCAGGCCTTAGACCCCACTCCCAAGACGCACAATCCGCTGCGCCCCGGACTTCTAATACTTTTCGCCGCCCATTGTACCCGAGGCGGCGCACCACCGCTTTGCGCTCTGCGCCCCACTCCCATGTTGCCCCAATCCCGCCCTGTTATACGCAAAAATCCTGTTGGACCTTTCACAGTCCAACAGGATTTTTTATTCTGATGCTTTATGGGGAATCTTTTCTATATCCCAGAGTTTGTACTTCACATCCATGCCGCCGGAGTAGCCGCCGTCTGTTTTGTCTCCTACGATCCGGTGAGACGGGAGGAAAAGGGCGATCGGGCATTTGCTGCAGACCGCGATAACCTGGCGCACTTTCTTGGGGAATCCCGCTTTGGCGGCGAGCTTTGCCGCGGTCATGGTCTTCCCATAAGGGACGGCAAGCATCGCTTCCCAGACGCGGCTTTCGAAGGTATTGCCTGGCGGCGCGATGGGAAGATCAAAATCCCGCCGTTTCCCTGCGAAGTATTCCCCGATTTCTTCCGCTGCCTTCTGGAGAAGGGGCGAGGCAGGCGCCCGGAGGGGGGCGCTGGCCCAGGTGCATTCGGTGAGGCAGTCCCGGATCTCCCAGAGGAGCAGTGTCCCTGCCGGCGTTTCAATCACGCAGTGATCCATAAGGCCCTCCTTTTAAAATAACGACATTGGCTTTTTTGTGCGCTTCACCGCGAAAGGAGAGAGCGTCTGTCCTGCCGCTTCCATCATGGCTTCCACCGTCTCCGCATGGGTCTCTTCCAATGCTTTCCGCACGATGTATTCACAGGCCCGGGCGTCGTCCAGCGCCTGATGATGATGGAAGGAAAATCCCAGATTTCCTGCTACCGTATTGAGCTTGTGATTGGCCATCTGCTTCCAGAGCGCCCGGGAGAGTTTCACTGTGCATCCATAGCGGAAATGGATATCCGGCAGATCATACCAGTCAAGGGTCGCCGCGAGCACTCCCATATCGAAGCGGGCGTTGTGGGCAAATACGATGGTCCCTTCGAGAAGCCTTGCAATGTCTTCCCAGAAAGCGGAAAATTCCGGCTCATGTTCCACCATTTCCGGATGAATCTGATTCACCATCATGCAGTTTTCATCAAATTTCATCTGCGGCGGGCGGATCAGGCGGTACCATTCGTCGGTCACTTTCTCCCCGTCGGACAGGACAATCCCGAGGGAGCAGGCGCTGGCCCGGTCATAATTGGCCGTTTCAAAATCAATGGCTGCGTACTTCATTCTTCCCTGGCCATCCTTTAAATTTCCGACACATAGGAAGGATGGGCTTCATCGATCCAGGCCATCTCCGCCGCGCGGCCGAAGGAATCTTTCACCCGCCGGGCGAGCTCATTCCGCACGGACATGGCGCGGCGCCGGTTCACCGCGAAACAGGGAATCACCAAAAGCAGGTGGCGCGTATCTTCCGTGACGCGGCCCGCCTTGCCCATGTCGCAGAAGAAACGCCGCGCTGCCGCTTCCTGATTCAGCACAAATAAAGGCTCACCTTCGCGTGGCGTCTCTGCCTTCCCGTCCCTGGCGGTGAAGGTATCCCCCGCTTCTGCCGGCCGGAGAGTCATGACGCCATTTTTCCCGATGTCAAAAGGAAGCACCGGCATGCGGAACTGGAGCTCTGCCCCGGCGGCGAGATCTTCCGCAGGGGTCTTCCGCGCAAAGGCCTGCATGCCGATGAAACCGGTCATACCGCTCATCACCGCCGAGGTCCCTGCCTGCTGTTCCTGGGCGATACCTTCTTTGAGCGCCAGGAGCCCCGCTTCCATGGTGGACAAATGGGCCGCCGGATCAATGCCCGCCTTGGCGAGAGCGCTCCGGTAGGCCTGCACGGAGGAATCAGAGGCAAGGGGCTTCAAATTCAGCAAAAGCCCCGCCTCCAGGCTGGCGTGGCGGAGAAATGCTTCGATATCTTCATCTTCTGTTTCATTGTCTATGCCTTTGGCCGCGATGATTCCCGCGTTGAAATCAGGAAATTGTTCAAATATAGCAGGTGCTGTATGAAATTCCATGGATCTCTTCCTTTTCTGTATTCTCTATAGCAGGGGAGGTCCCTCCCCTCGGACATTCAAATATTATCTTACTTGCTCCATGGGAGACCGTCAAGACAGAGCCGCCCCGGGGCGGCAGCGAAAAAGCGCTCCCCCAGGTACGGAGGAAGCGCTTTTTTACCTAGCAAGGCGCCCTGTGAAGCGGCTCTTGCTGACAAGCCCGTCCAGGCCCTCTTCCACATGGCCTATATAAATGAGATCATCAGACGCGCTCCAGGGCTTGTAGAAAATACAAAGATTGCCCCAGGGTTTGTAGAGGCAAAGATCGCCCGGCTTGGGCGCGTGGCCACCCTCATCCCCTGCCGTATCCAGTTTTTCCGGCGGATAAGCGATTTTTTCCGTGCCGTTAAAATCTTCAAAAGTAAGGTCCGCCGGCAGCATACGGGCCAGGCGCTGCGCCGTTTTCCCTTCGCCAAGGCGGATAGAAATCCGCTTCCCATCTGCCATCAAGTATATAGTCTGTCCTTCTTTCATGATATCTCTCCCATGACGATCTGGTGCCGCCGCAGAGGAAAGGGCGCCTCCCTCTGCAGCCATCGCCGTGCTGCCTGCGGAAGGCTTCTCGCCGGCACAGGCTGTCAAAAAAATTGTCATAGCGGCTGCCGCCGCCCATGCTGCCCATGGTTTCATTTCTGTCCCTCCTGGTATACAAATCCCTGCTCTCACGCGGCAATGGTGAGGACATGGCGGAAACGGAGGAGCATATACTGCGCCGCTATCCCCGTAAAGAGTCCCGCTGCCGCACCGGTCACCGTGAGAATGGGCCAATAAAGCAGCGCCGCCTCTGTCCCGGTCATAAGAACCGCCGCTCCAATCTGTCCAGTATTGTGGAGAATGGCGCCGGCTATACTGATCAGCCAAAGGAAACGAAGAGGAATCCAATGGCGGAGTGCCGCCATGCCAAGAAGGCAGAGGAGACCTCCGGAAAGGCTGTAGAACAGCGCGGCCGCCTGCCCAGCGAACATGCCGGCCAGAAAAATCCGCGCCAACAGGATAAGAAGCGCATCCTTGAGGCCATAGCGGCACGCCGCATACACCGTGACCACATTGGCCAGGCCTATCTTCACCCCAGGAAGAGGCAGCGGCGGCGGAATCTGCGCTTCGATCACAAAAAGAATCAGCGACAGCCCGGTCAAAAGGGCCATACCATTCAAATGGCGCAGGTGATTTCTCATAACAACCTCCCTGGAAATGAAAGTCAAGCGCGGAGCGGTGGTACGCCGCCTTAAAGGAGTGGGCGGCGGGGTCTAAGGTCTAAGGTCTGAGGTCAAAGGCAGATGGTGCCTGGTAATGTCCGTATAATGGTGTAAATTGAAAAAGCCAAATGGCTTCGTCTTTAG
>CAUBUJ010000126.1 GCA_958439155.1 uncultured Veillonellaceae bacterium | reverse complement strand
GTTTAGAGCTTAGGGTTTAGAGGGGCGGTGCGCCGCCTTGGTTCAAGCGGGCGGCAGAATTTTATAAAAGCCTCTCCGCGTCCTCCAGCAAATAGCAGCTAACAGCTAACAGCCAACAGCTAACAGCTAAAAGCCAACCGTTAACAGCGGTCAGCCGCAGCTATGCTATAATGAAGCAGTAGAATGTATACATTTAGGGATTTTCTCCAAGGGAAGTCCCAAGAAGAATGGAAGGAGCCAAAGAATGGCTACAGCAATGGTAATCGGCGCCCAGTGGGGCGATGAAGGCAAAGGCAAAATCGTGGACTACCTCGCCGCAAAAGCGGACGTGGTGGTACGCTCCCAAGGCGGAAACAACGCGGGCCACACCGTCGTCTATGACGGCAAGGCATACCCGCTCCGCCTCATGCCGAGCGGCATTCTCTATCCGGGCACAGTGTGCGTCATCGGTACCGGCGTCGTCATCGATCCGAAGAGCCTCATTGAAGAAATGACCCGCCTCAAGGAACAGGGCGTCAATGTGGACCATCTCCAGATTTCCACACGGGCCCACGTGGTATTCCCCTACCATGTCCGTCTCGATGAAGCGGAAGAATCCCGTAAGGGAAGCCGTAAGATCGGCACCACCAAGAACGGCATCGGTCCGTGCTATGCCGACAAGATCAACCGTATCGGCATCCGCATCTGCGATCTCATGGACAAAGAAACCTTCGCGGAAAAACTGAAGTACAATGTAGAACAGAAGAATATGCTTCTGGAAAAACTCTACGGCGTGAAAGGCTTCAATTATGAACGGATGCTCACAGACTACCTGGGCTACGCCGAAGTGATCCGTCCCTACGTGAAAGATACGAACCACACGGTGCACACCCTCGTGGAAGCGGGCAAGAACGTCCTCTTCGAAGGCGCTCAGGCGACCATGCTGGACTGCGACAACGGTACTTATCCCTACGTGACCAGCTCCCACCCCATCGCCGGCGGCGCCTGTGTCGGCGCAGGCATCGGCCCGCACATGATGCAGAATATCTTCGGCGTGGTGAAAGCCTACAGCACCCGTGTCGGTGAAGGTCCCTTCCCGACGGAACTGAAAGACGCCACCGGCGACTACATTCGCAATACGGCCCATGAATTCGGCACCGTCACCGGCCGTGCCCGCCGCGTAGGCTGGCTCGACACCCGCGCGGTACGCTACGCGGCCTTCCTCAATACCTTCGACTACCTCGCCATTACCCGGCTCGATATTCTCGACGAAATGGATGAAATCAAAGTCTGCATCGGCTACCAGTACAAAGGAAAAGAACTGGAAGAATACCCGGCAGATCTGAAGCTTCTCGGTGAAGTGACTCCGGTATACCGCACCTTCGAAGGATGGAAGACAAAGATCTCGGACATCCGGAAATACGAAGATCTCCCGGAAAACTGCCGGTACTACCTGGAAGAAATTTCCAAACTCATCGGTGTGCCGCTCGGCATCATCAGCGTCGGCCCGTCCCGTGAACAGACCATTGTGCTGAAAGAAGTATTCTAATCTCATAAAAAATCCCCTGCCTGGAAATGGGCAGGGGATTTTTGCGCGCCTATGCGGCATGCCGTGGAGACAGTATGGCATGTGTGCTTCATAGGAGCGGGGCGCAGAGCGCAAAGTTCAGAGCGAAGAGGGGCGGATGCGCAAGCGCCGCATGGGCATGAGACAGTTTAGAGTTGAGAGGGGTGGATGCTGGCCGCATAGGCCTTTTGGTAGGCCTCAAGCGCCGGCTGGGCTGGGAGCCTGGTGTTAAGCGCAGGGTTGGGTGACGGCCTCATTGGCGGAAACGGTCAAAGGTCAAAGGTCTAAGGCAGATGGTGCATCATGGGAGCGGGGTCTGAAGTCTGGAGTCAGAAGTCTAAAGAGGAAAGCAGTGCCGCCTTCGGCGGAATTTTGATAGGGCGGGGAGTTGAATGGGATTTTATCGTTTGCAGGCATGAAGCGCAGTCCCAGGTGCTGGGTTTTCCTGTGCTGTCATGTTTACGGCCGAAAGCGAAAGGGGTTGGGGTGGAATTCCACTGCCCGCACTTTTTTATCGAAATGGGGGTCATCCCGACCGGACGTGTGATAGATGCTTGAGAGAAACGCTAAAAGAAAGTACGCCGCAGAGTGGAGGGATCTCAGGTACGAGGTTGTAAGGTTTCTGCATATAGCATCACCAAAAGTATGGTGAGGAATGGAATTCCCTCCTCTTTTCGCTGAGAGCTGACGGCTGAAAGCTGATGGCTTTGCGAGGCGGCGGAGCCGCATATAAAAAGTTTCTCTTATTTCGACCTCCGACCTCCGGCCCCAGACCGCGGGCCCCGCTCCCATGACGCAGAAACTTTTCCCCGTTCCGTGAAGAAGCATTCACCATGACACGAGGTGTCACAGTGCGCCTGCTATACTGGGGGTATAGAGGAGCGTGAGCGATATGAAGACGAAATTGAAACATTTCACCAGGAAGTACCTCCGCCTTTTCCGGGATGAACTGGCATCATGGCAGGAGATTTCTGAGACCTTTGCTGATGAGTGCAGGGCGCTGGGGTTTGTCATGGACGGCGGGCAGGGACTCAAAGCGATAACCGACGAAAACAGTGATGTATTTCTCGATTGGGAATGTTTCGGCGCGGTTATGGGAGAGATCGATGCTCCGGATATTCTGGGAAATGCCATTTTTTCCCGTTGGTATCATGAGGAGAAAACGCCATTTTCTTCCATGTTGGAATGTAAGAAATGGTTTATTCTGGCACTCCAGCGGCTGGAGGAACTGGCTTCTGCTCCGGAGAAAGGGCGCTTCCGGGGGAAACTTAGGAAAATTTCTCTCATCACCAGGCGGCCTGCAGAGGATTTCTGCCATGGCGGGGAGACGGTGCTCCAGCATCTCACCATCACCAGTGACGGCGATTTGTGGCTCACATCTTTTGATCAGACGGAACCTTCTGCGTTCCGACTGACCCAGGCGAAGTATGGCTGGATCACGCCGTCGGACTGGCGGAAGACCGCAGGCCTGATAGCCCGCCTCTTCAGCAGGAAGAAGTCGCCCCAGACGGCAGGCGATTGGGAGCTCGCTCTGACGAACCGGAAAGGGGAGACTTTCCTGTACCACGGCGGTGCTGATGGGGAGCCGAAGCTTCTGTCTCTCACTTCCTTCCTGCAGACGCGGCTGGATCTGCCGGAGATCTGGGGATTTCAGGATATGCGCCTCCAGGACAGGCTCCTCCAGGTGACCCTGGAGATCTGTCGTCAAGGCAGTACTGGGATGAGCGATCATAAAGAGGAGAAGGAATCGCTCCAGATGGACCGGCGCGAGCGGACTGTGACCTACAGCCGGATCAGGGCCGATGGGAGCCGCCTCCATGCGGTGTATACCATGGAGCGGGATTTGCCCCGTTTCATGGATTCTCTCAAGGACTGTCTGCCCGATGAGATAGCGCCGACCTGCGAAAAGAGCAGCGCTGAGGACATTTCCGAGGGGGACACGCCGCAGTGTCTGGTGCGGATTCAGTGGAGCCGGCGGCCGGAAGCGCTCTATCTATTTCCGTATGAAGCGGCTTCCCTGCCGGCGCATTGGGAAGAATTTCTCACGAAGACCGGCGCTTTCTGCGAGACCTTGGGCAGCGGAATCCTCAGTCCTTTCCAGGAGAGGAAAGGGCCCTATATTTACTGCGCTGTGGAATTTACCCCTGGGGGCAAGCGCTACCATTACCGCACGGACGATGATTCCATCTGCGCCGGCGATGAAGTGATCGTCCCCGTGGGATCGGCAGGGGAGAAGAAAGTGGTCCGGGTGGTGGAGAAACTGTACTGCACCGGGGCCAACGCTCCTTTCCCGCCGGAACATACAAAGAAAATTATCGGGAAAGCCTGAAGAGGGCAAAAAAAGACATCCTTTCTGCGAAAGAAAGGGTGTCTTTTCTTTTGGATATAGGATTATTCTTCGTCCTTGCTCACTTCATCGGAGTTGCAGAATTTCTCAATGCACAGATTGAGATGCTGCAGGAACTCTTCCGAGAGAGGCGACAGGGGATGGTCTGTGGGATGAATGTATCCGATGTCCATCACTTCGCCCGATTTCAAAGGAACCGGCACGATTTCCTCGCTGTCCGGATCGGCGTTGAGCGCGCCGGAAGCGATGTTGTAGCCCAGCACATCGGTCATGAGCTGGAACATGGTGGATTTATCGGAAACGACGATGCTCTGCTGCGCTTCTTCTGTGGAATGAAGCTCTTCTGTAAAATGGAAGGCATGGTCCAGGCCCTGTTCGTAAGTGAGACGGGGATAAGGCTTGAGATCTTTCAGAGTGATGGACTTGCGCCCTGCCAGGGGATGGTCCTTGCTGAGGAACACATGGGGCTTGGCCTTGAAGAGGGGCACGAAATTCAGTTCCGCGTTCTGGAAAATGCGCTGGAGCACGTCTCTGTTGAATTTGGACAGGTAGAGAATGCCCAGCTCGCTCCGCTGGGTGCGCACATCTTCGATGATGTCATAGGTGCGGGATTCGCGGAGGGCGAATTCGTACTGCTCGTCTTTGTAATCGTGGACGAGCGCGGCAAAAGCATCTACGGCGAAGGCGTAGTGCTGGGACGACACGGCGAAGACCCGGCGGATCGGCGGGCCGAATTTGTACTGGTGTTCCAGGAGATCAGCCTGTTCTACGATCTGGCGGGCGTAAGCGAGAAACTTGGCGCCGTCATCGGAGAGATATACGCCGCGGTTATTTCTATTGAAAATCGTGATGCCCATTTCCTTTTCCAGATCAGCGACAGACTTGGAGAGGCTCGGTTGGGTAATGTAGAGCTTCTGCGCGGCCATGCTGATGGAGCCGGACTGGACAATCTGGATAATATAACGGAGCTGCTGCAGGGTCATAGGAAATATCCCCCTTTTTGCCTGTGCAAGATGGAGTCCTGCTTTTTAGAAGACAGGAAATACCAATTTTTAGCCTATATGTTTTACTATACACTTTGTGCATATTCTGTCAAAAATTTTTTGTAATAAAGAGGAGGAAAAGAGAGAAT
>CAUBUJ010000125.1 GCA_958439155.1 uncultured Veillonellaceae bacterium | reverse complement strand
TAAAAACAAGCGATAAAAAACGGGCGATAAGCAGCAAAACACGGGAGCATCAGCAGGAAGTGGTTGATTTTCTTCGCCAATATAAGGAAGCAAAATTGGATGTACTGGCGGAATGCATGGGACTCAGCCGGCAGAGGGCGCGGGCAATTATCGCACAGATGGAAGAGGTCGTTCCTGAAGGAGGTAACCGAAATCGGACATATCGCCTGCGGGAGGATAGAAAATAAATGCTTCATCTACATATGAATAGATAATTGTTTTCCACTTTATAGGCATGATTTCTTTGGATTGTTTCCTGTACTTTAAACACCATAATGCTTCAGTTCTTCCTGTTGTGAAGGGGGAAGATAAGGGAGGATCGCTATGACCAAGCGCAGGCATACACGCAGGATTCCTGTGAAGGAGCTTAAAAAGCAGGTTTGGAGCAGGTATCAGAGCGGGGAGAGCAGGGAGAGTTTGATGAGAGAATATGACCTGTCTGCGGAGGTATTTGACCGGTGGATCAGTGAAGCTTCTTCAGCAGAGAAAGCAGAGGAGGCGCGGCTGGCAGCGGAGTTGGCCCGGCTGCGGGAAGAGCATGCCCGGCTGAAGATGGAGAGGGACATTTTGAGAGAAGTGAAGCGGATTTTGGACGGAGAGAATGGCGGGAAATAGCAAATCTCGGTGGCGTTTGCCGAGATTTGTGGGGAGGTGCTGCTGGTTTTCCTTGCGCCATTGCCCGTCCCTTCCGTACATTTCCGTCCACTTACACTTTTTCGAGGGAGTTTCTGCGGAAATCTGCCCACTTTGTACCTGATCTCCATCCTAAAGGGGCCCCGTAAGGGGCCTCCACTCCTTAAAGTATTGTCCGATTTTGGGTGAGTGCACAGAGATGAATCAACGGCCAGTCGGGATGACGTCCATTTCGTCTTGTGTTATCACCAGACGCCATCAGCCAAAAGTCAACGGCTCATCGCTAACAGCCAACAGCTAAATAGCTGCCAACTCCATTGGCGGTAAATCGGCATAAAAAATCCTTCCTCATGACGGGGAAGGATTTTTTCGTGCAGTCTATTATTTCTTGTACACTTTGCCGTCTTTCATGACGAATTCTACTTCCTGGAAGGCTTTCAGTGTGTCGTAGGGGCTTTCTTTGAGGGCGATGATGTCGGCGTAGGCGCCTTTGGCCATGCTGCCGATTTCTCCTGTTTTGCCCATCATTTCCGCCGGGACTTTTGTGGCAGCCAGGAGGAGTTCTGTCGGGGTGAAGCCGCCCAGGTCGTGCATGAGCTGAAATTCCTTGGCCTGTTTGCCGTGGTAGTTGCCCGGGGTGCCCGCGTCGGTGCCGAAGACGACTTTTACGCCTTTCTTGCGGCATGCTGCGAGATGTCCTGCGTAGCGGGCGAGGCACTGCTTGGACTGCTCTACCATTTCTTCGGTGAGGCCGCCTTTGGTGCCGATGTCGATGATGCTCTGGCCGGCGATGATGGTCGGGTTCAGGTAGATGCCGTGCTCGGCCATGAGGTCTTCGCATTCTTCATCCATGAGCATGCCGTGTTCAATGGTGGTGATGCCGCAGCGGACTGCCATTTTGATGCCGTTTGCGCCATGGGCATGGGCAGAGGAGATGCGCTTGTGGGTCTTCACGGTTTCAATGACGGCGCGCATTTCTTCTTCTGTGAATTCTGTCCCTTCCGGGGAGTCGCCGCTGGACATGACGCCGCCAGTGGCCATGACTTTGATCTGGTCAGCGCCGTACTTGAAATTGTAACGCACTGCTTTTTTGCATTCTGCCGCGCCGTCGACGGTACAGCTGTCCAGGCCCCACATGCTCTTCACATAGGGGCTGAAGCGGGTGTCGAAGTGGCCGCCTGTGGCGGAGACAGGGATGCCGGAAACGAAGAGGCGCGGCCCTGCGACGCGGCCTTCATTGATGGCCCGTTTCAAGGCGACGTCGACGAAGCCGATGCTTCCTTCGTCGCGGAGGGTGGTGAAGCCTGCCATGAGGTCTGCTTCTGCCGAGGTCTGGGACCGGAAGGCCAGATCGCCCAGGGTCATGCCGTAAATTTCTTCATAGTGCATGCCGCCGTTCATGACGGTGTGTACATGGGAGTCAATCATGCCCGGCATAACGAAGCGGTCTCTTAGATCGATCACCTGCGCCCCTTCTTCATGACAGTCTTTCGTTTTTACCACTTTTTCAATTTTGTTTCCGTCCACTACGATGGACATGTCTTTTTCTACGGTTCCTGTTTCAGGAATGAACAGGGACTGGCATTTCAGTACTTGCTTCATATTTCCTCCTTTGCGGCGCTGGCCGCTCCCCCTGAGGGTATTTCTTCTATTGTACCGCGCTTTTCCTGCATGGTGACAATAAAAGCGCTGCTATAGCTATCTTGTATGCAGCCCCTGCATGGATAGAAATTTTCTTATTGACAAAAAATCATGGCGTTCTATAATCTGTACTATACCCTTTTCCTTTAAAGTGGTGAAGAAAAGTTCATTTTGTAAAAGAGGCGGAATCATGAATTTTATTATCGCATTTACCCTCATCCTGGCCATGCTCATGGTCGGTGAGTGGATTTCCACGAAAACGAAGGCCTGGATTCCTTCTGTCTTTGTCACAGGGATGCTCTTCGTCATCGGTTTCTGGACGGTCATGCCGAAGGATATCGTCGTGCAGGCATCGTTTGGTCCGCAGTTCGTCACGATTTGCGTGAGCCTCCTCCTGGTCCATCTGGGGACGCTCATGAATATTAAAGAGCTCCTCCGCCAGTGGAAGGCGGTGTGCATCGCCCTTCTCGGCGTGGCCGGCACGATGGCCCTCACCATGACGGTGGGCCTTGCAATTTTTGACTGGCACACAGTGGTGGCGGCGGTACCGCCTCTGTCCGGCGGCATCGTGGCAGCGGTGCTCATGGCAGACGGATTGAAGGCGCAGGGCATCACCGCGCTGGTGGCGCTCCCTGTATCCATGTTCGTTCTTCATTCCCTCGTAGGGTATCCGCTCATTTCCGCGCTTCTCAAGAAAGAAGGCCGGCGCCTCCTGGCAGAGCTCCGGGACGGCACGGTGAAGGATGACCCAAATGCGGTTCTCTCCGCTGCTGCGAAGAAGGAAGCGGAAAAAGTCGAAGAAGAAGCAGAAACGGCGGAAGAAGATCTGGACGCGGCGCAGAAGAAGAAACCTCTCTACATTCCGCTGCCGAAGCAGTACCAGACCTCGGCGTACATTCTGATGAAGCTCGGCTTTGTGGCGCTCCTGGCGGCGCTCTTTGCGAAGTACACCGGCGGCGTCATCAATATGGCTGTGGTGGATCTCGTCTTCGGCGTCATCGCCCATCAGATCGGATTCCTTGAAGACAATGCCCTCAATAAGGCTGGCGTCTTCCCGTGGCTCATGTACGGCCTTCTGGCGTATGTGTTCGGCCAGCTCAATGTGGTGGATCCTTCTAATTTCCTGACCATCCTTATCCAGATCGCGGTACTCCTCATTCTCGGCGTCATCGGCATGTTCATCGCCTCCTTCATTCTGGGCCGTCCTTTCGGCATGAGCTGGTACATGGCCTTTGCCTGCTCCCTCACGGCTCTCTGCGGATTCCCGGCAGACTACGTGCTCTCTACGGAAGTATGCCGCAATCTTTCCGGCAAGGACAAGGAAAAGGAACAGTTCCTGCTGGACAACATTCTCCCGAAGATGCTCGTCGGCGGATTCGCGACCGTATCGGTGGCCTCTGTCATTATCGCGTCGTTCTTCCTGAAACTCCTCTGAGTTTCGGTCCATATAAAGGCCTGTTCAGGTCATCTTTCCTGGTCTATATTGAAAGACATAGACAGGCAAAGAAGCCGCAGCCCCCTTTTGCGGGGAGCCGCGGCTTTTTCTTTTGAGACGCTGGAGGAAATCATGAAAATCGACCGCATTGACATCTACCGGGTGTTGAATCCTTTCGCCCATCCTTTTGAGACAAGCTTCACCAAATTTGAAAACAGGGATGCCCTTCTGGTGAAAGTCTATTCAGAAGGCGTCGTCGGCTGGGGCGAGTGCAAAGCTTTCTACGGCCCCTACTACAATCCGGAAGACAATGGCACCGTGCTCCATATCCTGCGGGATCTCATCATTCCCCGGATCCTTCATACCGATATTGCGAGCCCGGAAGCGTTCATGAAATCCCTCACCTTCATCAAAGGGAACCGTCTCGCCAAGGCAGCGGTGGAAAACGCTCTCTGGGACGTGCTCTGCCGGCAGAGCGGGAAATCCCTGAAGACCCTCCTCGGCGGGACACAGAAGGAAATCAAAGTGGGCGTGTCCCTGGGCATTGAAAAGGACATCACTGTGCTCCTTCATGAAATTGAGCACTACCTCGCGCTGGGATACCACCGGACGAAAATCAAGATCCATCCAGGCCAGGACGTGTCGGTGATCCGGGACATACGGAAACATTTCCCGGATATCACCCTCACGGTGGATGCCAATTCTGCGTACACTCTGAAAGATATCGACATTTTTCGCGCTATGGACGAATACCATCTCCAGTACATCGAGCAGCCTCTCGGGGAGGAGGACATCGTGGACCACGCAGCGCTCCAGAAGGAAATCCAGACCGCGATCTGCCTCGACGAGAGCATCACTTCCTATGAGACGGCGCTTGCGGCGATAGAGCTCGGGAGCTGCCAGGTGATCAATATCAAATCCAGCCGCTGCGGCGGGCTCTATGAAGCCAGACGCATTCATGATCTCTGCGTCGCCCACGGCATTCCTGTATGGTGCGGCGGCATGACCGAACTCGGCATCGGCCGGGTCCAGAATATTTCCTTCGCCAGCCTTCCAGGTTTCACGGAACTCGCCCACGACATCGCCGCGGCAAGCCGCTATTTCAAGGAAGACATCACCATCCCCATGGTGGACATCACCAGCCGGTGCACCATTCCCGTGCCGGACGAGGAAAATGGCATCGAGTACGAGGTAGATGAAAAGGCCATCGACCGCATGGCAGCGGAGCACTGGATTTGTAAGTGAGAGATTCATGGCTGCGGGGACGCGAAGTGCGTCATTTCGGTGGGG
>CAUBUJ010000124.1 GCA_958439155.1 uncultured Veillonellaceae bacterium | reverse complement strand
GAAGACAAAGTCTTCGTGAATGTGAATAAATACGGCAATACCTCTGCCGCTTCCGTCGGGATCGCTCTCGATGAAGCTGTGGCGGAAGGCCGCCTCCATAAGGGAGATTACCTCGTGCTGACCGGCTTCGGCGCCGGACTCACCTGGGGCTCTGTTATCTTGAAATGGTGTGCCAAGGAGGCCAAATAATGAAAACCGCATTTCTCTTCCCCGGCCAGGGATCCCAGAAAGTGGGCATGACCCATGATCTGTACGAAACATATGACTCTGTGAAAGCGCTTCTGAAGGAAGCGGACGACGTTCTCGGCTTTTCCATCTCCCAGATGATGTTTGAAGGGCCCGATACGGAGCTCATGAAGACAGAATTTACCCAGCCTGCCATTCTGACCGCCAGTGTTGCCTGCTGGAAGGTTCTGGAAGAGCAGGGCGTCACTCCGGATATCGCAGCCGGGCACAGCCTGGGCGAATATTCCGCCCTCGTCGCTGCCGGTGCCATTTCCTTTGCGGATGCGGTCCATACGGTTCACCTGCGGGGAAAATTCATGCAGGAAGCGGTGCCCCTCGGAGAAGGGGGCATGGCGGCCATCATCGGTCTTGATCCGGACAGCATCGTCAAAGTCTGCGCTGACGTATCGAAGACGGAAGGCCCGGTGCAGGCAGTGAATTTCAACTGCCCCGGACAGACTGTCATCGCCGGCGCGACTGCTGCGGTGAAGGCGGCCTGCGCGGCCCTGAAAGAAGCAGGCGCGAGAAGAGCGCTCCTTCTGAAAGTGAGCGCCCCCTTCCATTCCACCCTGATGGAACCGGCCGCAAAACGTCTGGCGGAAGTGCTGGACAAGATTGAGATCAAAGACGCAAAGATTCCCGTTGTAGCCAATGTGAATGCCAAAGAAGAAACGAAAGCGGAAGATATCCGGAAGAACCTGGTCACCCAGGCGGCCCATGCCGTTCACTGGGAAGAATCGGTCCGCGCCATGATCGCCGCAGGCTACGATATGTACGTGGAAGCCGGCCCGGGCACGGTGCTCTCCGGCTTCATGCGCAAAATTGACCGCTCCCAGAAGAGTGTCCATGGGGAAGATATTCCCACCATCGAAGCAGTTGTGAAAGCAGTCAAGGGAGAAGCATAATGGAAAATGTAGAAAAAGCAGCCCTCGTGACCGGCGCGTCCCGCGGCATCGGCCGTGCGACAGCTCTGGCGCTTGCCCGGAAAGGCTATGCGGTGGCGGTGAATTACGCCGGCAGTGAGAAAGCGGCGGAAGAAGTGAAAGCCGCCATTGAAGCAGAAGGGGGCCGGGCCATCGTCGTCAAAGGAGACGTATCCAAAGCAGATGATGTGGCAGCGGTCTTCGCGGAAGTGAAGAAAGAATTCGGCCGTCTCGATGTGCTCGTGAATAACGCCGGGATTACCAGAGACGGACTGCTCCTGCGCATGAAAGAAGAAAACTGGGACGCTGTCATTGACACCGATCTCAAGAGCTGTTTCCTCACGGTGAAGGCAGCAGCGCCCATCATGATGAAGCAGAGAAAAGGCTCCATCGTCAATATTTCCTCTGTGGTAGGCATCATGGGAAATATCGGCCAGATCAATTACTCTGCGGCGAAAGCCGGCGTGATCGGCCTCACCAAGACCGCCGCGAGAGAACTCGCCGCCCGGGGTGTCCGGGTGAACGCGGTAGCACCTGGATTTATCGAAACTTCGATGACGGAAGTGATTCCCGAGAAGATTAAGGAAGGCATGATCCATTCCATTCCCTTAGGCCGTATGGGCCAGGCGGAAGACGTCGCCCGCGCTGTATGCTTCCTTGCTTCCGATGAAGCGGAATATATTACAGGACAGGTTTTAAAAGTAGACGGTGGAATGGTAATGTAATATAATTAGCATGTGTCTATCATCAAAAGAAAGGTGGTGAAATGGATGAGCACTTTCGACAGAGTGAAAAAAATCGTCGTCGACCAGCTTGGCGTAAACGAAGCTGACGTACAGATCGATTCCGCTTTCATTGACGATCTCGGCGCAGATTCTTTGGATATTGTTGAACTGATTATGGCATTTGAAGAAGAATTCGAAACCGAAATTCCCGATGATGCTGCTGAAAAGATCAAAACCGTACGCGACGCAGTTGACTACATCGACAAGAAAATCGCGTAATTGCAGAAATCAGAGAAACGCTGATCCGTCTCCAGGCGGGTCAGCGTTTCACAAATGCTGGTATGACGGGGCAGGAGGTCCTGCTCCTCTGCCGTATTTGCCGCGAGGATGTTTCAAAAAAGCGGACGTCCCCGGACTGCCCGCTTTTTTGAGGTATTGTCACAATATAGCATAAGGGCGGCGACCCATTCGCCGCTTCGCCCAGGGAAAAGGGATATTCTGTCCCATTACAGAAAGGTGTTATGATCCATGAAAAGAAGAGTTGTCATTACCGGCCTCGGCGTGGTTTCGCCGGTAGGCATCGGCACTGAAGAATTTTGGAACAGCCTGCTTGCAGGCAAATCCGGCATCGGCCGCATTACAGAATTTGATCCCACCGACTATCCGGTAAAAATCGCCGGGGAAGTGAAAAACTTTGACCCTGTGAAGTACGTAGGAGACCGGAAAGCGGTGCGCCATATGGACCGGTATACCCAGTTCGCCGTGGCTGCCGCCAAGATGGCCGCTGACGACGCGAAGCTCGACATGTCCAAGGAAGACCCGAACCGGGCCGGCACCATCATCGGTACCGGCATCGGCGGCATTGCCACCATGGAAGACACAGTGCGCCGCATTGAAACGAGAGGCCCCTCCAAGGTGAATCCTTTCGCTGTGCCCATGATGATCGCCAACATGGCTTCCGGCCAGGTGTCCATCCACTTCGGCCTCATGGGACCGGTTCTGACAGACGTTACGGCCTGCGCGTCCGGCACCAACGCCATCGGCCAGGCCCTCCGCATGATCCAGTACGGCGACGCGGACATCATGTTCGCCGGCGGCACGGAAGCGGCAGTCTGCCCCACACCGATGGCAGGATTTGCTGCCATGAAAGCTCTTTCTTCCCGGGACTGCCCGCCGGAAGAAGCGTCCTGCCCCTTTGACGCACGCCGTGACGGCTTCGTTCTCGGCGAAGGCAGCGGCATCGTCATTCTGGAAGAACTGGAACATGCCAAAAAGAGAGGCGCCCACATTTATGCGGAACTCATCGGCTACGGCAGCAACGGAGACGCCTACCACATCACAGCGCCCCGTCCGGGCGGCACCCTCCAGCTGCGGTGCATGGAAAAAGCACTGAAAGATGCAGGCATCACGCCGGATGACGTAGATTACATCAATGCCCACGGCACCTCCACCCATCTGAACGACCTGGGCGAAACCACAGCGGTAAAGATGCTCCTCGGCAAGCATGCCTATGAAATCCCCATGAACTCCACCAAGTCCATGACAGGCCATCTCCTGGGCGCTGCCGGCGCGGTGGAAGCGGTAGTATGCGCGCTCTCCATTGAACACAACAAAGTCCATCCCACCATCAACCAGGTAGAAAAAGATCCGGAATGTGACCTCGACTATGTACCGGAAGGCCCGCGGGACGTAAAGGTCGATGTGGCCATGTCCAACTCCTTCGGCTTCGGCGGCCATAACGCGGTCATCGTGATGCGCCGCTATACAGAATGAGCAGCGCCCAGTGCCGCCGCCAGGCGCGCCTCGACAAAGTGCGCCAGTTCGCGGAAGACAACAACATCCCCGTCCAGAACATCCAGCTTCTCAATACGGCCCTCACTCACACCTCGTACGCCAATGAGCACAAGAGCGAAGTGATTCACGACAATGAACGTCTCGAATTTCTCGGAGACGCCGTGCTCGATCTCGTGGTGGGGGAATACCTTTTCCTCCGCTTCCCCTCCTGGCCGGAAGGGGAGCTCACCCGGGCGAAGGCAAGCGCCGTATGCAAACCAGCCTGCGCCGAATGTGCCGCGAAATTCCGCATCGGCGAATACATGCGCCTCGGCAAAGGGGAAGAAATGTCCGGCGGCCGCACCCGCATCTCCATCTTGGGAGACGCTTTCGAAGCGGTCATCGGCGCGATTTACCTGGACAATGACTACGAAGTGGCAGCCCGGTTCATCCTGGGGCACCTGAAAAAATTCCTCGATATCATCGACCAGGGAGACTACGACCACGACTACAAGTCAGACCTGCAGGAACTGGTCCAGAAATACGGCGACGTGTGCATCCGCTACGACGTCGTTCACGACGAAGGCCCGGACCATGACAAAACCATCTGGATGGAAATCTCCATCAACGGCAAACACATGGGCCGGGGCATCGGCAAAAGCAAAAAAGAAGCAGCCCAGCGGGCGGCAAAAGAAGCGATTGAAAGGATTCAGAAAGGCGAGTCTTGGAAATAAAAAAGAAGGATACACCAGTGATTTGTCACGGCTGTATCCTTTTTTGTATACTAAGAAAAAGAACAAGACGGGCTTCTCCTTTCCCGTCTTTCGTACCGTAAGGAGGCTTCATGAAACAGCTTGCGCCAGCAGAGATCCCGGACTATATCCGGGGCATTTACAAGAAAAATCCGTTCATGTCTGATTTCTTTCATATCTCCCTCGATGAGATCCACTGCGGCGGCGCCACGGTGAGCATGGTGACAGACCCGGCGAAACACGCCAACCACCGGGGCATCATCCATGGCGGCGTCATGGCGGCCCTCGCAGACTCCGTCCTCGGTGTCACCGGCGCCTCTATCGGTGCCGTTGTGGTCACCGTCTCCATGACGGTAGACTACATCCGGAACACCTCCCTCGGAGGACGCATCCGCGTCACCAGCCGCATCCGCCACGCAGGCCGCACCACCATCGTCATCGACATGTCCATGTTCGACGAAAAAGACCGACTCCTCATGGACGCTATGGCCACCATGATGGTAGTAGACCATTTCCCGGAGATTCCGGCAAAGTGGTGAGACAGGGATTTCGCGTCTATATGCGGGGAGGAATGGAAGTGCGTCATTTCATTTGCGGTCAAAGGTCTGGGGTCTGAGGTCTAAGGCGGATGGTGCTTCATTGGAGCGGAGTCTGAAGCCCAAAGTCTGGAGTCTGAAGA
>CAUBUJ010000123.1 GCA_958439155.1 uncultured Veillonellaceae bacterium | reverse complement strand
TTGTTCTCTGTAATGATGCGGTTTTCTTTCTATGAGGAGGAACTGGTGAGAAAGTTCTGGATGGCGGTGCTCCTTCTTTTCTGCGGGCTCGCGCTCACTGGATGCGGACAGGGGGAAATGCCCCGCGGGGAGCGGGAGATTGTGCTTGCTGCCGGGCGGGATCTGGCGCCTGGAGTGAAGGATCCTTATTTTTCCACGGTCATTCTGAAGACCTGGGAGTCCCTTGTAG
The DNA here is from genome assembly GCA_958439155.1 of uncultured Veillonellaceae bacterium. Classification (GTDB taxonomy): domain Bacteria; phylum Bacillota; class Negativicutes; order Veillonellales; family Dialisteraceae; genus UBA1822. The sequence continues at coordinate 4,923 of CAUBUJ010000123.1, read as the reverse complement.
GGATTTCTAATGAGGGAAAGGCCGTGCCGGTTCTGGCAGAGTCGTGGGAGGCGAATGGGGAGAAGACGGAGTGGACCTTCCATCTCCGCCGGGGCGTGACTTTCCATGATGGGGTGCCTTTTGACGCGGCGGCAGTGGTGGAAAATTTCTACCGCGTCACCCACATGGGGTACAAGCCTTCTTCCTTCTATGGTTACCAGGTGCGCCGCATCTATCCGGGACTTCTCCGGTATGAAGCGCTGGACCCGTATACGGTGCGGCTCACCTTTGAGAAGCCTGTGCCTATGCTGATTTACCGCATGGCCGGCTGGGGGAGCGCTATGTTCTCGCCGAAGTGTTTTGACCGGGAGACGGGGGATTTCACAGAGTACGCCAAGGGGACGGGGCCTTTCCAGATTGTAGACCGGAAGGATGACGATTATACCGTGATCGAGCGGTATGACGGCTACTGGGGCGAGAAGGCCAGGGCCCGGCGCATCAGGGTGAAGGTCATTACGTCGCCTGAGGCGCGGTATTCGGCAATGAAGTCCGGCGAGGTCCAGGGGGTGCTCGATCTGGGGGGCCTCACGCCGATGATGGCGGAAGATCTCCTGAAGGATAAGCGCTTCGCCGAGAGTCACGCGAAATCCACCATTTCCCATTACCTCTCGGTGAACGGCACCCGCTTTCCCATGAGTGATGAGCGCATGCGCCAGGCGGTGAATCTGGCCATCGATCGGAATCTCATCGCCCGGGCCTATTTCCGGGGATACGCCGTGCCTACCATGGGATTTCTCAATACGACCAATCCTTTTGGGAAGGTCTATCCGCCGGTGTACGATCCGGAGAAGGCGCGGCGCCTTGCCGGCGAGGCGCTGGGAGGACGCCGCCAGCCGGTGGTATTCCTCATTCCCCAGTATGGGGCAGACCGGTATCCTTACAAAGTCATTGCCGAGCTCATCCAGGCAGAGCTCGCGCCGATCGGGCTCGATGTGGAGATTCGTCTCGTCGACGGCATGACCGGGCGGAAGCTCATGAAGGGCGGGGACTACGATTTCTCCATCGGCACCCGCGGCCTGGGAAATCTGGATCCTACGTCGCTCCTCTATGAATTTTTCGATTCGAAAGGGGCCACCAATAAGGCGAGCTCTTTTGGCTATGTGAATCCCGCGGTGGACGCCGCTTTTGATGCGCTCACTCATACCTATGATGTGGAAGACCGGGCGAAACTGTATGAGCGGATCCAGGACGAGCTCGTGGCCCATCCGGCAGTGGTGCCCCTCCTGGAGGATCAGAATCTGGCGGTGTACAGCCGGGAGCTCACCGGCTATGAAGCGGCGGTATACGGCATTACCCTGGACAAGGTGGCCTGGAGAGAGGAGGATGGGGCATGACAGCATTTCTCTGGTACGCAGCGAGGCGGCTTGCCCTATTGGTGCCATTCCTTGTGGGGCTCACCGTGCTGTCATTCCTCCTGGGCGTTTTTTCTCCAGGAGATCCGGCGGTGGCGGTGCTCACCATGGACGGCACTGCCGAGCCGACCGCAGAGGAAATTGAAACCATGCGCGCCGCCATGGGCCTTGACCGGCCCCTTCCCGTGCAGTACGGCGCGTGGCTCCTCCATGCCATGCAGGGCGATCTGGGAGTATCCTATCTCACAGGGCGGCCGGTGCTTTCAGAAATTCTCCGCCGTTTCCCTGTGACGGTCCATCTGTCGCTCTGGGCGATGGGGTGGATTCTCGCCATCGCTATTCCTCTCGGTCTCTGGTCGGCCCTAAAAAAAGGGACGGCGCCGGAACTCTTTCTCCGGGTGGGGACGCTTCTTTTCATTTCTGTACCCGCCTTCTGGCTCGCCATCTTAGGGATGCTCATTTTTTCGGAAGAACTGCGCCTCCTCCCGTCCAGCGGCTACGGCGATGCATGGCACATGGTGCTCCCTTCTTTTGTCCTTGCTTCCGGGACGATTGCCGCGACGATCCGCCTCCAGCAGGCGTCGGTGCTGGAGGTCCTGGAGAAGCCTTTCATTATGACAGAACGGGCGAAAGGTCTGCCCATGGGGTACATCCTGCGGCGGCATGTGCTGATGAACGCGCTCATGCCGGTGGTGACCATGCTGGGCACCTATTTCGGTTCCATTCTCGGGGGCTCCGTCATTATTGAGCAGCTTTTTTCCATTCCCGGCATGGGGAGCTATGTGCTTTCTGCGATCTGGGCGCGGGATTATCCAGTGATCCAGGGCTATGTCATCGTGAGCGGCACGGTCTTTCTTGTATTTAATTACCTGGTGGATCTGAGCTACTATGTGCTCGATCCGGCGTCACGGAAGGGGGAGGAGCCATGAGGAAAGGCATGATGCCCGCGCTCTACGGCATGGCTTTCTTTGTGACCCTTGCCATCACCGCGGCGGCCATTTTCGCGCCGTGGATCGCCCCTTATGATCCCAATGCGGTGGTGCCTGCCGACATTCTCCAGCATCCCAATGCGGCCCACCTCCTTGGGACGGATGCGCTCGGCCGGGATCTGCTCTCCCGCATGATCTGGGGCGCCCGCACGTCTGTGGCTTTCGCGGCGGCAGCGGCATGCTGCACCATGGCAGTGGGCCTCGTCCTCGGCATGGCCGGCGGGTACTTCGGCGGACTCCTGGACAAAGCGATCCAGTGCCTGGTGGTATTCCTCCAGGGCCTGCCCGGCATGAGTCTCATGATCGCCATCGCCGCGATTCTTCCAGAGAATGATGCCCGTCTCATCATCGCGGTGACGGTCACTTCATGGACGGGATTTTCCCGGATCGTCCGGAGTGAAGTGATCCATATCCGCCATGAAAATTACATTGCCTCCGTGAGGAGTCTCGGCGCGTCCCACTGGTACATCCTCCGGCGGTATGTGCTGCCCAATGTGCTTCCTCTCGTGGTGGTGCTTCTCACACTCCGCATCGGCACATCTCTTCTCTCCGCGTCGGCTCTGTCCTATCTCGGCCTTGGCGCGGCGCCGCCTGTATCGGACTGGGGCGTCATGGTGAGCGACGGCCGTACCTATTTCCGGAGCTATCCCATGATGATCATCGCCCCGGGACTGGGCATCACTCTTTTCTGCATGGGGATCAATCTGATCGGAGACTGGCTGCGGGACCGCATGAATGGCAGCCATGAAAGGAGGCGGGATGAATGAATCTCATCGTTCGTGATGTATCGGTGACCTATCCGTCAGCAGAAGGGCCGGTACAGGTGCTTTGTCACGCGGATCTCACGCTGACGCCGGGGACAATCACTGCCCTTGTGGGCGAGTCGGGCAGCGGGAAATCCATTCTTGGCGCGGCCATCCTGGGCCTTCTCGAAGAGGACGCGGAAGTGACCGGGCACATTTTCTGCGGAGAGGCCGATCTTCTCTCGCTTTCTGAAAAAGAAAGAAACCGCTGGCGGGGCCGCCGCATCGGCTGGATCGCCCAGGACCCGGTGTCCGCCATGGATCCGGTCATCGCCGTAGGAAAACAGGTCACCGAAGCGGAACGTTTCTTTCAACGTATCCCAAAAGGGGAAGAACGGCGCGCGGCGCTCGCCCAGATGAAGCGCTTCGGGCTCGGTGAGGCAGAGTCTGTCTATGGGAAATACCCGGGAGAGCTTTCCGGTGGCATGGCCCAGCGGGTGCTCACTGCCATGATGACCATGCCTTCTCCGGAATGGATCGTCGCCGATGAGCCCACCAAGGGGCTGGACGCCTTCGTGCGGCGAGAGGTGGCTGACGCTTTCCGCCGTCTTCGTGATGAGAAGGGGACAGGTTTCCTTCTCATCACCCATGACCTGCGTCTCGCAGAGCGCCTCGCCGACCGGGTGGGCATCATGTATGCCGGAGAAATTCTTGAAGAAGGACCGGTGGGAGAGGTATTCTCCCATCCGCGCCACCCCTATACGAAGGCGCTTCTCGCTGCCCAGCCGCGGCGGGATCTCCGGCCCATACCGGGGCTGCCGCCGAATCTGTCAAAGCTCACTCCCGGCTGTATTTTCAAAAACCGCTGCCCTTTCTATGAAAAAGGCCCCTGCGATAAGGAACAGCATATGACCGGCGCAGGCGGCCGCCAGGCGCGATGCCGGGGAGGACAATTATGAGTCTTCTCGCACTTCAACACGTGAGCAAATCTTTCCAGCAGGGCATTATCCGCCGCAGGGATGTGCCGGTGCTCCAGGACATTTCCTTTGCTATCGAAGACGGGGAAATGGCGGGCCTGGCAGGGACGAGCGGCGCGGGAAAGTCTACCGTGCTCCGCCTCATCATGGGGATGATCCGCATGGGCAGCGGGGAAATTCTCTGGGAGGGGCGTCCCCTGGAGAGAGAAGCGATCCGCCGGAGCGGCGAGATGCAGATGCTCTTCCAGAATCCTGCATCTTCCTTGAATCCGCGCATGACCATCCGGGAAAGTCTCGCTGAGCCGCTTCTCTTCCACCAGAAGGCCAGGGGAAATCTCATGGAACTGCTCGAAGAAATGCAGCTCCGCAGCGAGCTCCTGGACAGGTATCCCCACCAGCTCTCCGGCGGCGAACTCCAGCGGGTCTGCCTGGGGCGGCTCCTGCTCCTCCAGCCGAGGCTCCTCCTCCTCGATGAGCCCACTTCCATGCTGGACGTCTCCGTCCAGGCCCAGGTGGTGGATATCATCCGGAAGCGGCAGCGCGCAAGCGGCATGGCGTGCCTCTTCATTTCCCACGACCTGGACCTCCTCCGGACCATCTGCGGCCGCATCGGCATTATGAAAGAAGGGAGGCTCCTGGAAATGGAGAAGACCGAAGAACTCTACGCCCATCCGAAGGATCCCTACACGAAGGCGCTCATTGAAGCCTTTGAGGATTTCTGAGGAGCAAGGGGATTCTGTCTCCTGCGATGGTTTGCGCAAAAAATAAAAGCAGAAGAAATGCGGCACAGCGTCATTTCTTCTGCTTTTGTATTGGAGCAGGG
>CAUBUJ010000122.1 GCA_958439155.1 uncultured Veillonellaceae bacterium | reverse complement strand
GGAGAAGGAGAGCCGCCATGTCCAATTTCGATTTTCTTGATGAACGGTTTTCCTCGCTTGCCCGCTTCGGCAGGCTGGCGGAGAAGTATTGGACCAGTGATCCTGCGTCTGCGCTCATGAAGATGGGGCAGATGGGGGAGACTATGGTCAATTTGATTTTCAAATATGAGCATATTCCCCTAAGCACCTGGGACAGCAATGCAGCGCTCCGGATCAATCAGCTCCGCGATGAAGGATGGATCACGCCGGACCTGGCGGAGGCGCTCCATGTGCTCCGGAAGGCGCGGAATGATGCCGCCCATGAAGACAGGGGCACGGCGGAGAAGGCGGAGAGGCTCCTACCTGTGGCGCACAGCCTTGCCGAGTGGTTTATGGAAACCTACGGGGACTGGAAGTACAGGCACCATGATTTTGTCATGCCTCCTGCCGATCCGGAAGGGGCGCTCCGGGAGGCGGCGAAGGCGGCGGAGAAGCGTGCCGATGAGGCGGCGCAGGAGGCGGATTATCTCCGCGCCCAGGCGGCGGCTGCCATGGAGAAAGGGAAAAGAAAGGACCAGTCGCGGCGGGCCGCGGCGGGCCGGGTACGGCCTGAGGCAGAAGCGCGGGCGGTCATTGACAGGCAGCTTGCGCGCGCCGGCTGGGAGGCGGATACGTGGCGCCTCCGGTACAGCAAAGGAACACGTCCGGATAAGAAGAGAAATCTCGCCATCGCCGAGTGGCCTGTTGCAGGGGGCGAGCGGGCGGACTACGCCCTTTTCGCCGGAACGACCCTTGTAGGGCTCATTGAAGCGAAGAAGAAGGAAACGCCTGTGGCCTCGGCCATTGACGGCCAGTGCGACGACTACGCCAGGAACATTCTCACCGCTGACGGCAGAGCGGCACCGGCGCAGTGGGGCAGCTACCGGGTGCCTTTCGTCTTTGCCGCCAATGGCGGCGCTTACCAGTCCGTGCCGGGGATGGAAGCCTATTCAGGACTGTGGTTCCGGGATCTCCGCGACGCATCGAATCAGGCGCGTCCCTTGAAAGACTGGATGAGCCCGGAAGGGCTTCTGGGCATGCTTTCTGAGAATACAGAGAGCGCTGACGAAAGACTCCGCTCCATGGATCTGTCCTTCCTCTCTGCTGGCAGTCTCGCGCTCCGGCCTTATCAGATGGACGCGGTCCGGGCGGCCCTTCGCGGGATCACCGGAGGGAGGAAAAATCTCCTTCTGGCTCTTGCCACTGGCACAGGGAAAACCCGCATCGCCTTAGGCCTCATCTATACCCTGCTGAAAGCCCGCCGTTTCCGCCGGGTCCTCTTCCTCGTGGACCGGACGCTTCTGGCAGAGCAGGCCATGGAAACCTTTCAGAGCAGACAGATCGAGGGGAATCAGCCGATCACAGATATTTACAACGTACAGACATTGGGAGACATCCAGACCGGCAGGGAAGTGAAAATACAGATCGCTACCGTCCAGAGCATGATTGCCCGCCTCCGGACAGCTGACGAAGAAGGAGCCGCCGTCATTTCTGCTTCCGACTATGACCTCATCATCGCCGATGAAGCGCACCGCGGGTACAGCCTGGACAAGGAAATGAGCGAAGAAGAGAAACTCTGGCGCGATCCGGAGGATTACCTCTCGAAATACAAGAAAGTGCTGGACTACTTCGATGCGGTCCGCATCGGCCTTACCGCGACGCCCGCTCTGGAGACAACGGACATTTTCGGCGCGCCAGTCTTCACTTATTCCTATACACAGGGCGTGATGGACGGGTACCTTGCCGACCACGACGCGCCGGTAGAGCTCGTGACGGAGCTTGCCGAGAAGGGTCTTCATTATGAAGCGGGCGAGACCATCCAGTACTTCACCGGCCGGGACAGGAAAGTGCAGGAACTGACCCTCCCGGACAAGCTTGATTTCAATGTAGGGGATTTCAATAAGAAAGTGATCAACCAGCACTTCGATGAGACTGTCATCGACATGCTGGCGCCCCACCTCCATCCGGAAGACCGGAAGAGCGGGAAGACGCTCATCTTCGCGGTGAGCGACATCCACGCCGACCGGCTTGTGACAATTCTGAAAAAGAAATTTCCAGATCTTCCGCCCGGCGCCATCCGGAAGATCACCGGCGCCGCCGAAGGGGGAGACAAGAAGAAAATCCAGGCTCTGGCGAAGCGTTTCCGCAATGAAAACTGGCCCAATATCGCCGTCACCGTAGACCTCCTCACCACCGGCTACGACGCGCCGGCCATTACGAGCCTCGTCTTCCTCCGGCAGGTCCAGTCGCGCATCCTTTTCGAGCAGATGCTCGGACGGGCAGTGCGCCTCTGCGATGACATCGGGAAGACCCACTTCACCATTTACGACGCTGTCGGCGCGTGCCGCCTCATGCGGGACGTGACCGATATGAAGCCTGCCGTGCAGGACCCGACCCTCACCACAGAGGAGCTTATAGAAAAGGTGCGGGACATGGAAGATGAGAAGACACTCATCTATCCGCTGCGGCAGATCGCGGCCCGCCTGCGCCGGCAGGTTCATGCCCTCGGTGAGGAAACCAGGAAGACCATCACCGCCCTCACGAGAGGAATGACGCCGGAAGATTTCATAGACGCCGTCGCCCATGCCAGCCCGGCAGCGGCAAGACGGCTCATCCTGGACAACAAAGAAGCGATCCGCGCCTTCCGCGGCCCCTCTATGGGGCGCAGCACTTATATTTCTGATAAAGAAGACAAGCCCGCGGAGAAAAATGGCGTCTCAGAGCCGGAAACACCCTACGGCAGCGGCGGAGACTACCTGGAGAGCTTTGCCCGCTATATCCGGACAGAAGGAAATACCATCGCCGCCCTCCGCGTCCTCTGCACCCGCCCGCAGGACCTGACACTGACAGACCTCTCCGAAATCACAGCGAAACTGGATCAAGCCGGCTTCACTGCAGAGAAATTGAATCAGGCGGCGAAAGACAAGACGGGAAAAGCCCTCACCGCCGACCTCATCACCTTCATCCGCCGCGCCGCCATCGGCTCGCCTCTGGTGGATCATGATGAGCGGGTGCGCCGCGCCATCAGCCGTCTCCGGGAGACCTATACCTTCACCGCCGCGGAAGACCGGTGGATTACCCAGATCGGCCGCGTCCTCCTCAAGGACTCCATCATCTACCCCGCCTTCTTCGACGAAGACAGCCGCTTCTCCGGCATGGGCGGCCGGCGCCGGGTCGACCGGGATTTCCACAACAAATTGGACGACGTCCTATGCACACTGAATACCTACCTCTATGACAAGGGAGACCAAGAAGCATGACTACGAAAGAAATCGTCGAGAAATTATGGAACCTCTGCAACGTCCTCCGGGACGACGGCATCACCTACCAGCAGTACGTCACCGAGCTCACCTACCTGCTTTTTCTGAAAATGATGGAAGAAACGGGAAAGGACGATACACTTCCGGAAGGGTGCCGCTGGAAGGATCTCCGGGAGAAGAGCGGCGTCACCCTCGTGAAGGACTACAACGCCATCCTCCGCCGCCTCGGCGAAGGGCCGGACCAGAAGGAAGAAGCTTCCCTTCCGGCGGACACGCTCTACGAGCGGGAAGCGGCGCGGAAGGAAAAAGAACAGGCCCGCCTCCGTCAGGGCCTCGGGGAAAACCGGATCCGTGACATTTACAGCGGCGCCGTCACGTCCATCCAGAAGCCGGCCAATCTGGAAAAGCTCATCACCTCCATTGACGGCCTCGACTGGTTCTCCGCCAGAGATGAAGGTCTCGGCGACCTTTACGAAGGGCTTCTCGAGAAGAACGCCGGCGAGAAGAAATCCGGCGCGGGACAGTACTTCACGCCGCGGGTCCTCATCGACGTGATGACCCGCCTTACCGCGCCGAAAGCGGGAGAGACCTGCAACGACCCGGCATGCGGCACCTTCGGCTTCATGATCGCCGCCTACAACTACGTGAAAGAACACACCGGGGACTTCTTCGACCTCTCTTCGGAAGAAGCGGATTTTGAAATCAAAAAAGCCTTCACCGGGTGTGAGCTCGTCCCCGAAACCCATCGTCTGGCCCTCATGAACGCCCTCCTTCACGGCATCGAGAGCCCCATCCGCCAGGGAGACACCCTCTCGCCGGAAGGGGAATCCATGAAAGGCTACGACGTAGTCCTCACCAATCCGCCATTCGGCACGAAAAAAGGAGGGGAACGGGCCCAGCGGAGCGACTTCACCTACCCCACCAGCAATAAGCAGCTCAATTTCCTCCAGCACATCTACCGGAGCCTTGCCCGGGGCGGCCGCGCCGCGGTGGTTCTCCCAGACAACGTGCTCTTTGCCGACGGGGACGGCGAAAAAATCCGGGCGGACCTCATGGAGAAATGCGATCTCCACACCATCCTCCGCCTCCCCACGGGCATCTTCTACGCCCAGGGGGTGAAGACGAACGTGCTCTTCTTCGAGAGGGGAGAGACCGACGAAGGAAATACAAAGGAAGTATGGTACTACGACCTGCGCACCAATATGCCCTCCTTCGGCAAGACCCATCCTCTGGCAAAAGAAGACTTCGCCGCCTTTGAAGCGGCGTACACGGCGGAAGACAGGAGCAAAGTCGAAGACGAGCGGTGGCATGTCTTCACCAGAGAGGAGATTCGGGAGAAAGGAAATACCCTCGATCTCGGCCTCATTCCGGACAAGAGCGTCATGGACTACGAAGACCTGCCCGACCCGGCAGACAGCGCCCGGGAGGGAGCGGAAGATCTGGAAGCGGCAGCGGCCCTTCTCCGGGACGTAATGGCAGAACTGCGCGCTCTGGAGGGAACAAGATGAAGCAAAGCAATAAAAAACTCCCGCCGGTGACCGCGGAAGAAGCGCCGTACGCGCTGCCGGAAGGGTGGAAATGGGTGAGGCTGGGGGATGTAGCGAGTTGGTCATCTGGCGGAACACCATCCAGGAAACATCCTGAATATTATAATGGATCTATTCCATGGGTAAAAACTGGTGAATTAAACGATGGTTTTATAAATCGTACAGAGGAAACGATTACCCCGGAAGCCATTGATCATTCCAGCGCTAAACTTCTGCCTGTACAGACGGTTTTACTTGCTATGTATGGAGCAACAATAGGGAAAACTGGTATTTTATCTATAGAAGCGGCAACCAATCAAGCCTGTGCATGTGCAATATGCAATGATAATACCTATTT
>CAUBUJ010000121.1 GCA_958439155.1 uncultured Veillonellaceae bacterium | reverse complement strand
GCCGTCTCGAAGCCGTTGACGAAAACAAAATCATTGCCGCATCCCTGCCATTTGGTAAAACGCATAGGATATCCTCCTCTTATACCATCCCGGGCCGGAAAAATAGCCGCCTGGGACACTGATCCCCTGTCAATCTGTATGTATTATACGCTATACCCGCGCTTTTTTATAGAAAAGCATTAAGAAAGATCCTTCCCTGGAAAAGGACCCTTCCGCGCCGCCATAGTTTTTATGCCTCCCCGATAGTATAATAAAAAGAAATCATTCTAATAAAGGAGCAATACCATGTTTATAGACAGCGTACTCTTGTACGGACTGGTAAAGGAACTGCGGCAAACCCTTTCCGGAGCCCAGGTGCGGCAGATCCACCAGACCGACGAAAGAGTCATTACCATCGAGCTCTACCGCCCCGGCGCTTCTCCGGCAGAACTCTTTTTGAGCGCCCAGAATCCGCCTTCCCTCTACGCGGCCAGGCCTTCCAAAAAAAGCAGCCAGTATATCGCGGCGCAGAATTTCTGTATGAATCTCCGGAAGAATCTGGAAGGAAGCCGTCTCTCCGGCATTGAGCAGATCCAGATGGACCGGATCGTATGCCTCTCTTTTGACCGGATCGAGACAGACGGGCGGATCGTCACCCGCTCCCTCTACGCCGAGCTCATCCCGTCGGCGCCCAATCTCATCTTCACCGAAGAAGGACGCATCCTGGACGTACTCGTCCGGAGCCGCCGCCAGCACCGGGAACTAGGAAACCAGCAGGAATACACCCTGCCGGAAGGGACAGACCGTCTCAATTTCATGCAGTTTTCCGAAAAAGAACTGTTGGACCTTCTCCAGTTCGGAGAAAAAGGAGAGACTCCCCTTTCCAAAGCGCTTTTTGCCCGCTTCAACGGCCTCAGCACCGCCCTTCTCAGCGAGGCAGGAAACGCGGCGGGATTTTCCTTTGACCGGCCGGAGCAGGACCTCACCCAGGAAGAATGGGCCGCGGCAGCACGCGCCCTCTATACGCTCGGCAGGGAGATTGCCGCCTCCACGGGACTCTGGCGGTACCCCGCGGGGAAAAAAGAAAGCATCTCCCTCATTCCGCTTCCCGGCAAAGAAGGCATCCATGAACCTTCCATCTCCGCCTGGATCGCCCGCTCCATGGAAGAGTCAGGAAGCGCCATTTCCCTTTCTGTGCAGGAACTGAAAAAGCACATTCACAGCCTCATCAAAAAAGAAGAGCGGAAAAAGGATAAAATCCAGAAAGAAATGGAAGAGACAAAGCTCCTGGACCAGTACAAGCTCTGGGGAAATCTCCTCTCCATCTACGCCTACCAGAAAGTGCACGGACAAAAAGAAATTACCGTGGACAACCCCTTTCGGGAAGACGGCGGGAAAGAAACGATCCCCCTCGACCCTGCAGCCAGCCTCATCCAGAACAGCCAGGGCTATTTCAAAAAATACAACCGCATGAAAACCCGCCTTGCTATCGGCCGGGAAAAACTGGATGAATGCGCGGTGAAGCTGGAATATTTGAAAAACGCTTCCTATTTCGCGGCGGAAGTGACCGACCGGAAAGGCCTCACCCAGCTCCGGAGCGAGCTCAAGGATACGGGCATCGACAAGTACGCAAAGCAGGACAAAAAAGCCCATAAAAAGGCGCGGGACACCGCCGCGGAAGAACCGGAACTGTTTTATATAGAGGACTATCCCGTGTGGGTCGGCCGGAACAGCCGACAGAATGAATACCTCACGCTCCGCAAAGCCGCCAGAAGCGATCTGTGGCTCCACGCCCAGAAAATCCCTGGCTCCCATGTGGTGATCGAAACCGGAGGCGCCGCCGTGCCCGGCGAAGTGCTGGCGAAAGCCGCGTCCTGGGCGGCATGGCTCTCCCGGGGAAAAAATGACAGCAAAGTCCCGGTAGACTACACCCTCATCCGGAATGTGAAAAAAATCAAAAACTCCCCGCCCGGCCTGGTAAGCTATACCCGCCAGAAAACCATCATGGCTGTCCCGGCAGCGCCGTCAAAAGAGAAAAAAGAACAGAAATAAGAACAGTGCCTTCCTGAGGGGAGGCCTTTTCCTTTGCGATTGATCTGCATATCTCTCATATTTTCGCGAATTAGTCCCATCTAATTTGCGAGTTAGGTGCATAGTATACAAACCCCAAAAATGATGATACTATGAAGCCAATTTAAGAGAACCATTCATTCCATCAAGGAGGTTTGTTATGAAACATATAGAAGAAACCCATTCCTGTGGATGCGGCCATACCCATGGCGGCTGCGGATGCGGCCACAACCACGATTCTCACGACCACGGCGCCTGTGAAAACGGTCACTGCCATGACCATGGGGAGAAAGAATGCGGCTGCGGCCATGACCATTCCCATGAAGACCATGACCACGATGCCTGCGGATGCGGTCACGGCCATCACCATGACCATGACGGCTGCGGCGAAGACCATGGACACAGCCACGACCACGACCATCACCACGATCACGGAGACGGCTGCGGATGCTGCGGCGAGGAAGAAGAAGCGCCGCACGACCACAGCCACGACCCGGAACTGGCCAAGTACGCCCAGGACGAAAAAGACGTCATGAAATCGGAGGCGGAAATCCTTGCCGACGAGCGCCGCTCCCTGGGCCATTTCCATCAGAAAGGCGCCGAAGAAGACTGCGACCTCTGCGGGAAAGACCTCACCCACTGCCAGTGCGAATTCCTCGAAGAAGGCTATCTCCACGGCCACTACCACCTGACCCATCTGAACTGCCGGGACTGCGCCGCCAAAATGGAAGGGAAGATCCGGGAAATGCCGGCGGTCTTCTTTGCTTCCATCAGCTTCCAAACGAAGGAACTCCGCCTCATTTCCAGGCACGATCCGAACCTGCTCCTTCCGGAAATTCTCAAAGTCTGCCACTCTGTAGATCCCCATGTGGGCATCGTCCCTGACGAAGGAAAGAGCCAGTTCAAGACAGAAACGTTCTCCATGCCCTCTCTCGACTGCCCGGCATGCGCGCTCAAACTGGAAAAACTCATCAATGAACAGCCCGGCGTCCTGTCCGCCACCGTTTCCTACGCCACGAAACAGCTGAAACTGACCGCGGAAAATCCGGACTCCCTCATTGACGAACTCGTCCGGCTGTGCAATACCGTGGAAAACGGTACGGTCATCGAGAAGAAATCCCGCCGCAAGGCGCCGGAAAAAAAGAAAGAATCCATTCTCGCTTCCATGGCGGGCCGGAATGTGATCTATCCCGTCGGTTTCCTTTTCTTCTTCCTGGGCATGCTCATGCAGCACGCCGACGGCATCGTGCCAGTGCTTTTCCCGCTCCAGGAAACGGTCCTCTTCGGCATTTCCTACCTCATCTTCGGCGGAGAAATCCTCTACAAAGCAGGGAAAAACATCCTCCACGGGGAAATTTTTGATGAAAACTTCCTCATGTCCATCGCCACCTTAGGGGCGGTCGCCATCAATGAAATGTCCGAAGCGGTCGGCGTTATGATGTTCTACCGCATCGGGGAATACATGGAAGATCTCGCTTCCGACCGGAGCCGTGACCAGATCATGGAAGCGGTAGATATGCGTCCGGAAGTGGTCCTCCGCGTCCGCGGCGAAGAAACAGAAACCATTCCTGCCGAAGAAGCCGCTGTAGGCGACATTCTCCTCATCCGTCCGGGTGACCGGATCCCCCTGGACGGCATCGTGACCGAAGGCACCTCCCAGCTGGATACCTCTCCTGTATCGGGCGAACCGAAGCCCGTCGCCATCCGTCCCGGCGATTCCATCGATTCAGGCTGCGTCAATATGACCGGCACCATTAAGCTCCAGGTAGAAAAAATTCTCTCTGAATCCATGGTCTCCCGCATTCTTGACTCCGTAGAAAACGCGGTAGCGAACAAGCCGAAAATTGACCGGTTCATTACCCGCTTCTCCCGGGTCTACACGCCTCTCGTGGTGGCAGCGGCCATCCTCGTCGCTGTCGTGCCGCCTCTTGCGTTCGGCGCGGACTGGAACCACTGGATCTACACCGCTCTCACCTTCCTCGTTATCAGCTGCCCCTGCGCGCTCGTCATTTCCGTTCCCCTTTCCTTCTTCGCCGGCATCGGCGCCGGTTCCAAGCAGGGCATCCTCTTCAAAGGAGGCACCTCCATCGAGTCTGCCAGCCATACCCAGGCAGCTGTGCTCGACAAGACAGGCACCCTGACGGAAGGGAAATTCAAAGTCCGCTCTGTCGTGACCGCAGGACGTCTCTCGGAAGATGAGCTTCTCGCCCTTGCTGTCGGCGCGGAAGCTTACTCCACCCACCCCATCGCCCGGTCCATCGTCACCGAAGCGGCCGAGCGGCATCTCACCGCCCCGGTCTTTACGGACCTGCACGAACAAGCCGGTGAAGGCATCATCGGAAAAACAGGCGGCACAGAAACCGCTCTCGGCAACCAGCGCCTCATGGCCCGCTTCGGCATTACCATCACCGAAGACGCGCCGGAAGACTTCGCAGGCACGGAAATCTGGGTCGCCCAGGAGGGAGAACTCCTCGGGAGCATCCGCATCGCTGACGCCATTAAAGCGGACGCTGTCGCTGCCATGGCCGCCCTCAAAGCGGAAGGCATCACCCCGGCGATGCTCACCGGCGACGCGCCCCGGAGCGCCCAGGTGGTCGCCCGCCAGGTAGGCATCGAAGACGTTCACGCCGGACTCCTTCCCCAAGACAAACTGGAAGAAATGAAAAAGATCCGCGCCGCAAAGGGCAATGTGCTCTACGTCGGCGACGGCATCAATGACGCTCCCGTTCTCGCCGGCGCTGACACCGGTGCCGCCATGGGCAGCGGCGCCGACGCCGCCATCGAGGCAGCGGACCTAGTCTTCCTGAATTCTTCCGTCTCCTCCATTCCTATGGCTGTGAAGATCGCAAGAAACGTCCTCTCCACCGCATGGCAGAACGTCATCTTCGCCCTCTTCATCAAAATCGCCGTCATGATTTTGGGCCTCGCAGGATTTGCCAACATGTGGGTCGCCGTCTTCGCCGACGTAGGCGTGACAATCCTCTGCATCCTGAATTCCATCCGGCTGCTCTACAAGAAATTTTAAAACAAGCAAAACAGGTGCTGCTCCAAGCGGGCGGCACCTGTTTTTGATTGGCAATTGGCCATTAGCTGTTAGCTGTTAGCTGTTAGCTGTTAGCTGCTAGTTTTTAGAAATATGAAAGATCTCAAGGCTC
>CAUBUJ010000120.1 GCA_958439155.1 uncultured Veillonellaceae bacterium | reverse complement strand
ATCCGAAGCAGTTCCTCGTGCTGGACAATGCCGATATTGACGCCATGCTGGGCCTCATTTACGAGGAAGAAGGGCTGACCCTGCGGGACATGACCTTCTCCGCCGCGCGGGATATGATCGAAATGGAAAAGCTCGTGAAGCACCCGGAATACTGGCGGGAGCTCATTTCTATGACCGCTGACGAGCTGAAAGCGCGGTGCCGCGCGGCTCATACGGCGGAAGAGAAAATCTTCTACGGCTACCTCTGGCAGGAAAAGAAATGCTACGGCGTCGACTACAATGACCTGCTCATTCTCACTATGGCCATCTTTGAGGACCGGAAAGAAATCCGGGAGAAATGGCAGGACCGCCTTGAGTACATGATGATCGACGAATTCCAGGACATTGACGCCATCCAGTACAAGCTGATGCAGGTTCTCGCGGGGATGCACAAAAACCTTTTCGTCGTAGGCGATCCGGACCAGACCATTTATACCTGGCGCGGCGCGAGCACCCGCTTCCTCATGGATTTCGACCAGGTCTTTCCCAGCACGAAAACCATCGTCATGACGGAAAATTACCGGTCCACGCCGGAAATCCTCGCCGCGGCGAACCATTTGATTTCCAGGAATCTTTCCCGCATCCCGAAGAAACTAACTGCGGTGAAAGCGCCGGGACAGCCGGTCATCGGCTTTCACGGGAAAACAGGGGAAGCGGAAGCGGCGTGGATCGCGAAAGAGGCGGGAAAACTCTATGAGAGCGGCGCCGCCTACGGGGATATAGCGGTGCTCTACCGGGCGCACTACGTGACACGCACGGTGGAAGACGCTCTGATGAAGGCAAAAATTCCCTATACTCTCTACAGCGGCGTCCCTTTCTTCGGCAGGCAGGAAATCAAGGACGCCCTCGCTTACCTGCGCCTCCTCGCTTACCAGGACGATCTATCCTTCCGGCGCGTAGTGAACCGGCCGAAACGGAACATCGGCGAGCGGCGCATGGCCTTCCTCGAAAAGGCGGCGGAAGAGGAACATACCACCCTCTATGAAGCGCTGAAAACGCACAGCGAGGACGATCTTTTCAAACGGACAAAAGCGGGAGCCTTCCTGTCCCTGATCGAGTCCTTGCGGGACGGGCTGTCCCAGCGGCCTGTGTCGGAAGTGCTGGCTGATCTTCTCGAGCAAAGCGGCTATGAACGGATGCTCCGTACGGAAGGATCCCAGGAACGTCTCGACAATCTGGCAGAGCTCCGCCAGGCGGTGTATGAATATGAAACCACTTGCGGCGAAGAATCGAGCGTGCCTGATTTTCTCCGCCGCGCCGCCCTTCTGGGCAATGCCGACGATAACGGGAAGGCGGACCTGGTGAAGCTCCTCACGGTGCACAGCGCGAAAGGCCTGGACTGTCCCTACGTCTTCCTCTGCGCCATGAATGAAGGCATCTTTCCGTCAAGAAAGACCAGAACCATCGACGCCATGGAAGAAGAACGGCGCCTCGCCTTCGTGGCGGTGACCCGCGCGGAAAAGGGGCTCTACCTGTCCGAATCGGAAGGAACAAACCTGTCCGGCTCCGTGCGGTACCCGTCCAGATTCCTCTTCGATATGGACGATACGGTCCAGTGGGAAACAAAAGCGGACGACAGCCTCATCGCCGGGGCCCATGAATACATCCGCCTCAGCGGAGAAGGACTCAAAGCGCTCACCCCGGAGGCTGGCCTTGCCATCGGCAGCCGCGTGCGGCACCGCGTCTTCGGAGAAGGACAGATCATCGGGGAAGACCGCGCGAAAAGCGCGTGGATCATCCAATTTGACAAAATGGCCACAAAGCGTCTCCTCTCATGGAAAGCGCCCCTGGAAAAACTCTGAAGAGCAGGGGAGATGGGGACTGGCTCATTGGTCCGCGGTCTAAGGTCTAAGGTCAGAAATAATAGCCATTAGCCATCAGCCTTCAGCTGTCAGCAGAAAGCGGAAGAACTTTTTATAAAAATCTGCCGCCCGTTTTACTTGAGGCGGCGTACCAGATCTCAGCGCTTTGCGCTCTGCACCCTGCGCTTTTCTTTAGGTACAAGACACAATGGACGTCATATCGACCGGAGGTATAAGAGAAGATGGGAAGGAAACGTTAAACGAAAGTACAGGAAAGAGTGGAGATATCTTAGGTACAAAGCTGTCAAGCTTTTCTTCAGGCTCCAGACTTTTTTCTTCAGACTTTTCCCGCGGCGTACCGGATCTCAGTACTTTGCGCTCTGTGCTCTGCGCTTTCTTCTCTGTGCGCGGTGCTCATTCCTGCTGGACTTCATTTTCCGCGAGGCTTGCAATTTCCCTATACTGCCGCTATAATAGGGACAACGTTAGGAAAGAGAAAATGGTCTCTCAATCATGACAAGAGAGCAGGCGGCCGGTGTAAGCCTGTATGGAGAGAGAAGTTTCCGCTCTGGAGCGGCCGGTGAGGAACCGGACGGTGTACCCGATACCGTACATAGAGTGGCTAAAAGCAATTTGGGTGGTACCGCGAAGTCTTTCGTCCCTTGGGATGGAAGACTTTTTTGTATTTCACCGCAATGCCAAATCATTCATAGAGGAGAGAACATCATGCTGGACATCAAATTTATCAGAGAACACGCTGACGAAGTCAAGACAAATCTGAAAAACCGTCACAATCCGTTCAATCTGGACGAAGTGCTCGAACTGGACGAAAAGAGAAGAGAACTGCTGAAAGAAACAGAAGCCCTGAAGAGCCAGAAAAACGCGGAATCCAAGAAAATCGCCATGGCCAAGAAAAACGGGGAAGACGCAGGCGCCGCCATTGCGGAGATGAAAGAAGTAGGCCAGAAGATCGCTGCCATTGACGGCGAACTGAAAGAAGTGGAAACGAAGCTCCATGACCTGCTTCTCCACATTCCGAACATGGCTGACAAGACTGTGCCCATCGGCAAAGACGACAGCGAAAACCCGGAAGTGCGCCGGTGGGGCGAAATTCCAAAATTTGATTTTCCCATTAAAGCTCATTATGAATTAGGGGAAGAACTGGGCATCCTCGATTCTGAACGGGCGGCGAAAGTCTCCGGGGCGCGGTTCTACTTCTACCTCGGTGCCGCAGCCAGACTGGAACGGGCCATTTACAATCTCATGCTCGATATGCATACCCAGGAAAATGACTACACCGAAGTGATCCCGCCGTACATCATCAACGGCGCCTCCATGACCGGCACCGGCCAGCTTCCGAAATTTGCCGACGACATGTACAAAGTGGAAGGGGAAGATATGTACATGACCCCGACGGCGGAAGTACCGCTTACCAACTACTTCGCCGGTGAAATCCTCGATGGAAAAATGCTTCCGGTCCACATCACCGCCTTCACCCCGTGCTTCCGGAAAGAAGCAGGCTCTGCCGGCAAAGATACGCGCGGCCTGATCCGCCAGCACCAGTTCCATAAAGTAGAAATGGTGAAATACTGCAAGCCGGAAGACAGCTGGGGCGAACTGGAAAGCCTCACCGCCGAAGCGGAACGGGTTCTCCAGCGGCTGAAACTCCCGTACCACGTAGTCTGCCTCTGCACCGGCGACATCGGCTTCTCCTCTGCGAAGACCTATGACCTGGAAGTATGGATGCCGGCACAGAACAAGTACCGTGAAATTTCCTCCTGCTCCAACTGCCTCGACTTCCAGGCACGGCGAGCCAACATTCGCTTCCGCCGTCACCCGGGCGACAAGCCGGAATTCGTCCATACCCTGAACGGCTCCGGCCTGGCTGTGGGCAGAACCGTCGCTGCCATCATGGAAAACTACCAGCAGGCAGACGGCTCTATCGCCGTGCCGGAAGCGCTCCAGCCCTACATGAACGGTCTCAAAGTCATCACCAAGCGGGACAGCTTCCCGAGCAGCCACAATGAATAATTGGCTCTAATACAATAAAAGCAGATCTTCCGTGAAAGGGGATCTGCTTTTTCATTGCGCGGGGCCAAAGGCGGATGGTGCATCATGGGAGGCGGAGGCCTGGTCTGAAGTCGGGAGTCTGGAGTCTGAAGAGGAAAGAGGAAGAGCTTCCTTTTTTATGCGGTCCCGCCGCGGGGAATCGCGGGATGGGCAGGGTGCGTCATGGGAACAGGGTCAAAGGTCTGAGGTCAGGGGTCTAAGGCTGGAATAAGGAAAGACTTTTATAAAAATCCGCTGCCCGTTTTATGTAAGGCGGCGTATCAAGTCTCTGCGCTTTGTACTCTGTACTCTGCGCCATCTCCCAGGTACAAGACGCAATGGACGTCATATCGACCGGAAGCATAAGAGAAGATGGGGAGGAAACGTTAAACAAAAGTACGGGAAAGAGTGGAGATATCTTAGATACGAAGCTGTCAAGTGGTTGGATGCATCATGGGAGCGGCTCCTGCGGTCTGCGGTCTAAGGTCTGAGGTCAATGGTCTGAGGTCAGAAATAATAGCCATCAGCCTTCAGCTGTCAGCAGAAAGTGATGAAAGATTGAAAAGATCTTCCTCTTTTTCTTCAGACTCCAGACTTTTGTCTTCGGACTTTTCCCGCGGCGTACCAGATCTCTGCGCTCCCCTTCAAGTACAAGACGTAATGAGCGTCAGGAAAAGGAAAGAACTTTCATGGAAGGCTGCATTGTTTTTCATGGAACATTCATGCTACAATGGAGAAAAAGAGGATGTGGTTTCCAAAGGCGGTGAGGGAATGGATAAGTTTATAGACTGGTAAGAACTGTCGCTCTCGGACAATTTTCTTTTCCAAAAAGTAATGCGCAACAAGCGGCTCTGCAAGCGCCTCATTGAGAATATTCTCCGGATTAAAATCCGAGATATTACTTATCCGGAAGAAGAAAAATCGATCAACATGGATCTGAACAGCAAAAGCATCCGCCTGGACGTATATGTGGAAGACGATACAGGGAGAGTGTATGACCTGGAAATGCAGACCACATCCGGCCCGGAAAAAGAACTGCCCAAGCGGACGCGGTACTACCAGGGCATGATCGACATGAACCTCATCGAAAAAGGAGCGGACTACGCAAAACTGAATCCGTCCTTCATCATTTTCATCTGTACCTTCGATCCTTTCAAACGGGGCCTCCCAATGTATACCTTCACCAACCGATGTCACGAAGATGGGGAAGAACTGGGAGATGAAGCAGCAAAACTATTTTTAAGCAGTCCCAATTACGAGAAGGCGGAGAATCCTGATCTGCGGTCTGCGCTGAGGTACATTCAGGAAAAGATAGCGGAAGGGGAATTCGCAG